>CAXMSR010000050.1:0-7925 GCA_964195725.1 uncultured Kiloniellaceae bacterium
TTTACGCCAGACTGGAAAGGGACCTTGAACAGGTCGACTTTCGCTACCAGACGCTTCACAGGGCCCACGTCGATTCCCTGCAAGAGCAGCTAAAAGAGCTCTCGGCTCCCTTGCGCGACAAGGCGCAGTAGTCTTTCCCCTCCCCGAAGCCGAGGGGGTGGAGTAGAAGTTTTTTGAAGCCCCTCCAAAGTGAAGGGCGGCAAGAATATTGTAGGTTGTGTCGGTAAGGTGGCGTTTAATTCGGGGCTCACCAGTCGGGTTCGTTGCCGATGCGCCAGCCGATCACTTCGCGGGTGTCGCCCACCACCAGAAATGCCTCCGGGTCTATAGCGCGCACAAGCCTCTTAAGCCTCGCCAATTCCCTAAAGAGAACAACGGTGTAGACTATTTCTACCGGTCGGCCCGAGAAAGCCCCCTCGCCCTTTATCAGGGTTGCGCCGCGATCTATATCCTCGATTACGGCCTTCGCCACCTCTTTGGCGTGGGCAGAGACGATCGTCACCGCCTTTCGCTGGCTGATGCCGGTGACCACCAGGTCTATCATCTTGGAGGCGACGAAGATGGTAACCGCCACATAGAGCGCCGACTCAAGCGAGAAGATGAACACCGCCGCCGTCAACACCAGAGCATCCCAACACAGAAAGGTAGTCCCCAGCGGGATTCCGAAGCGATTGAAGACCACGATCGACAAGATACCCACCCCGCCGGGAGAGCCCTGGGAGCGCAGGGCCAACCCCGCGCCTGCGCCGATCAACATCCCGGCCAGAAGCGCCGACAGGAGCGGATCATGGATCGGCAACTCCACCTTCACCAACGCCAATCCAGTAGTGAGCGCCAGGGTGCCTATGACGCTGTAGATGAAAAAGCGCCTGCCCACCACCAGCCAACCGGCAACGAAGAGGGGAATATTCAAGACGAGATAGACGCCAAAAAGCGCGAAGGCGGGGTACAGCTGGACCACCTCAAGTGACAGCCCGGCAACGCCGCCGCTCACAAAGTGGTGTGGAACCAGTATGCCGTTGACCCCGAGCGCACCCAGAAACGCGCCGATGAGAAGATAGAGCAGATTGACAACGACCACGCGGATCGACGCAGCACGGGTTTGAGTCTCATTCATGCGATCAAACCTCTGGCACAGGAGCAGTTGACAGATGATCACTCTACATGGGGGGATATACGCAAGCAAGCGGTATAAGCATGGCGGGGTGAAACGCTCGCCGACGGCCTCTTTAGCCGTCGGCGAGCGGTGTCGAGCTTATTATCTCAGCGTACCTTCGTAGCTGGCGGTAAGCTGGTGGTTGCGGACCTCTTCGGTCGTGTAGTCGGGCAAAAGCATCGGCGCGATGCGCTCGGCCGGAACCTCAAGCGAAGCCAGCTGGCTGGTGAACTCGCGTACGTGATCCAAGCTCGGCTCACCGATCTCTCCTTCGAAGTTCTTCACGAACTCGGCTGCGCTCTTGCCTGCGCGGCGGCCAAAGACCGTGACGTCCAGAAGCGAGTTGCCCATCAACCTGTTTTCGCCGTGTACGCCGCCGGTGGTCTCGCCAGCGGCATAGAGCCCCGGCACGCCCGTCTCGGTGGCGGCGTTTATCTTTAGCCCGCCGTTTTGATAGTGCAGCGTGGGATAGACGAGCATCGGCACCTTGCGGATGTCGATGCCGTAGCGCATGAACTGCACAAACTTGGCGGGGAGCTCGCGCTCGACCGAGCCCTCGCCCTCCAGCTCTTCAATCATCGGGGAATCGAGCCATACGCCCAACCTGCCCACGGGGGTACGCACGCCCTTTTGAACCTCGACGCATTCGCGGATGATCGCAGCTGATTCCACGTCGCGCGGCTCGCGCTCGAAGACAAACTGCTCGCCGTCGGCGTTGCACAAGTTGGCCCCAAGCCCCCTCACCTTCTCGGTGATGAGGAGTCCTACATTCTGCTCGGGAAACGCTGCACCGGTGGGGTGGTACTGGGTGGAGTGCATAAAATCAAGCGGCACGCCTGCGCGATACCCCATCACCAGACCGTCGGCGGTGGCGCCGTAATGGTTGGTGGTGGCGAACCCCTGTACGTGGAGCCTGCCAAAACCTCCGGTGGCGATGACCACGGCCTTTGCCATGATAATCGAGTATTCCTCGGTCTCCATGTTGTACATCAGCGCGCCGTTTACGCGCCCCTGGGCGTCTTTCAAAAGCTCGACCGCCGCCAGGAACTCGATCACTTCGATGTCGTCTTCGTGGCTGCGCGTCTCGTCGCGCAAGACCCGCATTATCTCCGAGCCGGTCATGTCGCCTGCCGAGTGCATCCGTTTTCTACAGGTGCCGCCGCCGTGGCGCACACGCATCCTGCCGTCGGGGTTCTTGTCGAACATCATCCCCAGCTCTTCGAGCCAGGAGATGACGAGGGGGGCGTCGTTGGTCAGCGCGCCGACGAGCTCGGGGCGGTTGGTAAAGTGGCCGCCGCCGATGACGTCGAGGTAGTGGTAGTAGGGGCTGTCCACTTCCTGATCGGCACCCTGAATGCCACCCTCGGCCATGACGGTGTTGGCGTCGCCGTGACGAAGCTTGGTGGCGAGGATGACCTTGGCACCTTCACGCGCCGCCATCAGCGCCGCCGAGCTGCCTCCGCCGCCGCCGCCGATCACCAGCACATCGGTAGAGCGCTTGTCCAGCGCCCCGAAGTCCACCTTGTCGGGATCGATCCGGGGATGTGATTCCAGACAATCGACGAACTCTTCAGGGTAGACCTCGCCCTTATTGGGCCCGACGGCCACCGCGCGCCTGCCATCCTCTTTGTAGTCGGGATGGAACTTGGAGAGCACGTCATGGCGCTCGTCCAGGGTCATCGGCGTAAAATACTCGCCTCTGCGCGTGCGTTCGATACGTTCTGCGCGTGTTGCCTCTACGCGCTTTATCTGCTCCATCATCTCGGGCGTATAACCCATTTTGCACTCTCCTGATTATTGCGCCGCCGGGGCGGGGCTAAAACAGTAATATGATTTTTTTTACAGATTCAGCTTGGACTCGGGCTCCCAGCCATCGGAGTCGAGCGGCTCGGCCTCGCGTGCCACATAGAGCTCTTTCAAGGCGTCTTCACCCATGCCGGCAAGCTCGCCTAATGCGGCTATGTATTTGTCGGCCTCGACCTCGACCACTCGGTCTTTGAGGTGCTCGGCGGCGGGCGCGATGTATCTGCCGTAGAGCCTGCGACAAAGCTGCGCCACATGCATGTGGGCTATCTGCGCGGGGCAGCGCGCCGAACACATGCCGCACTGGATGCAGTCAAACGACTGGCGTGCCGCGCGGGCAACGTCGCCGCGCATCGCGAAGTTGATGTAGTTCATCACCTCGATATCCATCGGGCAGGCGCGGGTGCAGGTGTTGCAGCCCACGCACTTTAATATCTCGGGATAAAGGGTGGTCAGCGTCGCGACATTGGCCTCAAGCTCTTCGAGCTTGTAATCAGCGCGGTTGGCGGGAAAGAACGGAAGCTGCGCCAACACCATGTCCTCTTCGATAACCGTCTGGCAAGCCAGCCCGAAGTGGAGCTGATAGTCGCCCATGACGCGCCACACCGTGGGGCAGGCTCCGCAGATGCCGCCCCTGCAACCGCAAGCGCGCGTGTACTGGTAACCCGCGAACTCGATCGCTTTCTGTATCGTCAGCGTCTCGGGCAGAATGTATTTCTTGCCCATTATGTAGACAGGAATCATCTTCGTGCCCTCAGGCAGGATCGTCCTGTCTCCGCTGGCGATCGTCTTGTCGCTCATCTTACCTACCTCCCCGGCGGTCAAGCCGCCGTTTTTTTAACATCCAATATTTTTTGCCGCAGCGCTTTTACAAGAGCAGCTCAAAGCTGGCTCCGGCAGTTTCAATTCAAGCGGCTCAGTCTTTTGCCCCGGCCTCGTCCTGTAGCTCGTTCTCGCGAAAGACCATCAACGGTATCTCGTCTTCCAGGTCGCGCCCCGGCACGTATTCGAGCATCTTCTGCACCTTGTCGGCGGTCTTCCTGAAAAGCGTGGCCACCGGCAGGTCCATGGGGCAAGCGGTGTCGCAAAGGCCGCACCCGATGCACGAAGAGGCCATGTGGTTCAGCCTGGTCAGGTGAAAGAGCATCGTCTCGCTCGGCATCTTCTGCACCCCCTTGCGATCGGCCCAGCGCGTGTAGCTGCCCGCCGAGTGCTCGAAGGTGGGAGATTTAAAGATGCACTGCTTGCAGTAGCAGATCGGACACGCCTCCATGCAGTTCATGCAGAGGATGCAGGTGGCGAAGGTCTCCTTCATCTTGCCCAGCCCCTGTGCCTCCAGCTCGGTGAATAAGGCGTCGCGCGTTTCGGTGCGTTTGGCGACCAGCGCGTCAATTACGCCGTCGCGCCCGTTTGCACCACTCTCTTCAAACGAGAGCGTTTTGACACCGGCCAGCTTCTCGGCCAGCTCACCGGTCATCTCCAGCTCAAGTGCGTCGCCCACCTTCAGGCCGAAACCCTGAATTCGCAGATCGCCCCACGCTGCTGCAGGGTTTTCGCACATGGCGCAAGCCTTGCGGAGCGGCGCACCTTCAGGCGGGGTCGCTTCGCCCCCCTCAAGAGCCAGGGCAAAAGCATTTGCCTGGGCGGCGACATCTAGCCCGGCTGCGGCAAACCCCCGGTACTCGCAGGTGCCTGGGCAATCTACGGTTATAAAGGTAAGCCCTTCGGGGCGTATCTGGTTGAGCTTGATCAGCTCAACGGTTGCGCGCGCTTCGCAGGGCTTTAGCACCACGGCCACCTTGGCTTCGGCGTTGTCATATGCCATGCGGCTGACCATGCGCGCGCCCTGCACCGGCATCACCGGCGTCCAGGCCCTGATCGCGTCAAACTCCTTGGGGTCGGCAAAGAGCGCCAGCGACGCGCCGCCTCCGGGCTGCACGGCTGGGGCAAAGACCTGTTCAACTATCCCCTGCTCTACCAAGGCGCGCAAAAGTCCGCTAACCGCAGCGTTGGGGTCGCCCGCGGTCGCCAGTCTGGCGTTTTTCATCTCAACCATCGTCGTCATCATATAATCCTATACGTCCCAGCCGAGTTTGAACTCGGCGGGGCCCATCTCGCGCACGGCGTCGGTTATCTCGTTGATAGTCTCGGCAAAGAGTTTTCCTTCGCTGGCGCTGATCCAGCGCAGCATCACCCTGTCGCGGTCGATGCCGAACTGCTCGAGCACGTTGCGCAAGATGGCGATGCGGCGGCGCGCCTTATAGTTGCCCGACTGGTAATGGCAGTCGCCGGGGTGGCAGCCGCCGATTATCACGGCGTCGGCACCGTCCATAAGCGCCTTTAAGATATAGACTACGTCCACAGCACCCGAGCACATAAGATGCACCACGCGCACGTTGGGCGGATACTGCTGGCGAGTGGTGCCCGCCAGATCGGCCCCCGTGTAGGTACACCAGTGGCAGAGAAACGCGACGATGCGCGGCTCAAAATCCTGGGAGATCACAGCCGGTTCAGCCATTTTTCAAGTCCCTTCCATCATAAATCGTCATCACAAAAGCTCGTCCAGCGCCGCCATAATCTGGGCCGGAGCCGCGCCGTACTGGCGGGCGGCCTTGTTAGGGCAACTGGTAACACACGCGCCGCAGGCGCGACAGAGCACATCGTCCACCTCGGCTACGCCGGTTTCAAAGTTAAGCGTCCGCGCGCCGTAGGGGCAGGCGTCTACACACATGCCGCAGCGGCTACAGAGCCTGTCCACCACATACGAGAGGTTCTCCGGCGTCTCCAGCTCTTCGGTCGCCAGAAGTGCGGCTAGCCTCGCGGCGGCGGCGCGCGCCTGCACCAACGTCTCTTCGATGTGCAGCGGCCCATAGGCGGTGCCCGCCACGTAGACCCCGGCGCGCGTCAGGTCGGTGGTGGCCGCCTTGGCGTTCTTCTCGGAAAAAAAGCCGCTGCTGTCAGTCTCGACGCCGAACATGTCGGCCAGAGCATTAGCGCTCTGCGCACCGGGAGCCATACCGGCGGAGAGAACCAGCCAGTCAGCTTCAATCTCAATGTTCTCGTTTAGCGCGGGCTCGGTGTAGCCCACCGTTATCTTATCGCCCGACACCGTTACACGGGGCCGGTGGGCGAGATCGAACTGGGTGAAGTAGACCCCCTCGTCGCGCGCACGCTCATAGCCGCGCTCGAAATTTCCGTAAGTACGAAGATCGCGGTAGAGCACCGACACCCTGGCGTCGGGGGCGACCTCAAGCGCTTTGAGGCTGTTCTTGACGGCGTGAGTGCAGCAAACTCGTGAACAGTAGGGGCGGCAATTAACATCAGCTTCGCCGCCGCCGCATGCACTGGCCGCGCCGGCCGCATCGGGCTCTTCGCGCGACTCTACGCACTGGATCATCACCACGCTGCCGCCGGTAAACTCGCCGGAGGCGACCTTGCCCTCAAACTCTTTCTGGGTGACGATGCGCGGGTGGTCGCCGTAGCCGTAGGAGCGGGGCTTGACCTCCATAGCGCCGGTGGCCAGCACCACCGCGCCGTGCAGCACCTCCACCAAGCCCGCCGGGGTGGTAAGGGTCGTGCGAAACGCCCCCAGGCGGCCGCTACTCGCTTTTACGCCAGAGCCCAGATGTATCTCGATATTTTCGTGTCCGTCCACCTTGGCTGTCAGCTCTTCGGCCAGCTTTTTCGGATCGTTCCCCTTTAAGGTGTAGGCCCCGGTGAGGAGATTGCCGCCGAGCTGCACTTGTTTCTCCACCAGGTGAACTTTGTGACCCATGTCGGCCAGCGCGAGTGCCGCGCCCAGCCCGGCTGCGCCGCCGCCGACCACCAGCGCCGAGCGCTTGGCCGCGTGGCGTGTGCGGGGGGCAAAGCCGGTGTGGAAGGCGGTGCTTACTCCCCTCGCCACTTCTTGCTGCGCCGCTTCGTCTCCGCCGAGAGCGGCGCGACGCAGGTCGGCTATCTCCACCACGCCGGGGTGAACGCCCATGTGGGTGAACATGTGGGTGTAGAGGTTCTCGACGATGCGATTGGAGCAGCCAGCCAGCACCAGCCGGTTGGGCTCGGTCTCGCCAAAGTAGCTCCGCACCTCGTTCATGCCCGCCTTGGAGCAGGCGTGCTCAAAAGTCTTGACCGACTCGACGCCCTTCATCCCGGAGACCTTTTGGGTGAGTGCTTCGAAATCCACTTTCTGGCCGATGTAGCCGTCGCAGTTGCAGAGCGCCACCACCGTCTTGGGGGCCTCGTCGCTGAAATCGGCGGGGGTCGGGCAGGCGGGCAGCCCGGTCCGGGCATCTGTCTTCAACATCGCAGAAGCCAGCGCCGCAGCGGCTGCGCCCTCGCGGATCGATTCGGGGATATCTTTGGCTCCCCGGAAGACTCCGGCGGCGAAGATGCCCGTTACATCGGTGGCGCAGGGGTTGAACTCGTCGGTTGCGGGGGATGTCATCAAGCCGCCGCAGTCGGCTTTCAGGCCGAAAGAAGCGCAGAGCGCCCCGCCTTCATCGGACTGCTCGAAACCCGAAGCCAGCACCACCATCGAGTAGCTGTCCTCGCGCATCCCCTGCGCGCCGTCGGCGTTGGGCACGGCGATGAGGAGCTCTTGGGTGGCGGGTTTAAGTCTGAGGATAGAGGGCATGGCGCGGACAAAATCGATACCCAGCGCTTTGGCCTTCCTGATGTAGTCTTCGTAATCCTTGCCATAGGCGCGAAGGTCCATGTAGTAGACCGCGACGCGAAGATCGGGGTGGCGCTCTTTTGCAAAAAGCGCCTGCTTTAAGGTGAACATGCAGCACACCGACGAGCAGTGGGGACGGCCATTCGCCGAGTCGCGGCTGCCGACGCACTGGATGAAGGCGAGAGAATCGGGTTCGCTGCCGTCGCTGGGGCGCAGTGCCCTACCGCTGGAGGGGCTTCCCGCCGCCAGCATCCGCTCGAACTTGACCGCCGAGAGGACGTTGGCGTAGCGCCC
>CAXMSR010000051.1:0-7891 GCA_964195725.1 uncultured Kiloniellaceae bacterium
ATTTAACGCCCACCACCTGCACCACCGCCGCTTTTCCGCTGTGCATCCGCCCTTCCTGAACGTCTCTGACGACTTCCTCAAGGCGCTCGAAGGTCAATCCATCAAGCTCTTCTCTCAGCCCGGCGGCTGAGATCAACATATCCAGCTTCGGCGGGCCGCCGGTTTTGTAGTCGAGCTGTTTGGGGGTGTAGGCTTCCAGTACAAATACGCCTCCGGGTTTTAAGGCTTTGACTACCTTCTTGTGCACGTCCCGTCTAAGCTCGGGGGGCAGGTGGCAGAAGATCGCGACTATCGCATCCCACTTGAATTGACCCAGATCGAAATCCTCCAGCTTTGCCACCGCTGTTTCAATGGCCACGCCGCGCACTTTAGCCAATTGTTCGGCTTTCTGCATCCCGATTGCGGAGCCGTCTACAGCCAGAACGTCAAAACCCCGTCCGGCCAGATAGACGGCGTTGCGCCCCTCGCCTTCGGCCAGGCAGAGGATGCGGCCCTTGGGTAGGCGCGCTACAACGCTGACGAGAAAATCGTTGGGTTTGGTGCCATAGACATATTCGGCGGTGCCGTATCTTTCATCCCACATTATTTACCTCTCCAGTTTGGCTTTTAGCGGAACCATCCATTCTAACGTCGAACCGCTCCCGCTCGTGAGGGCTATAAGATAAAAAATGGCCGGTTTCCACCGCATGATGGCCGCATCCGGCCACTTTTTAGCCACCCAACCACTGTTTCATCCAGTTAAACAGGCATTATTTTCTGCTGTACAAGCTGGCACGGTGTTTGCTTTTATTAATTTACAGCACTAGCAATACAAGGCAATACTGCTACAATTACGCACGAATGACAGCGAATGACGTTTCCATCAACTCTAAAAAGGAGTAAGCACAGTGAAGAAACTCGGTTTTAAAAAGCTCGGACTCGTACTCATAGCCGCTATGATGGCTATCCCCACCATGTCTCTGGCCGAAGCCAGCCTCTCTTTTTCCGGAGGCCCTGAGGGCGGAACCTTCCAGTACTTCTCCAACGGCATGGCCACGCGCCTGTCCAAAAAAGTTGACGGCGTCAAGGTCTCCAACATGGCCTCTGCCGGTTCCGGCGAGAACCTGCGCCGCGTAAACTCCGGCGAAGCCGACTTTGGCATCGTCTACTCGGGCGACACCTTTCTCGGTAGAAATGGCCGCCTGACCAAAGACACCAACAAGTACGAGAACGTCCACGCCATCGCTTACCTGTATGGCGCACCCGCGCATCTGGTAACCCTGACCGATTCCGGCATCAACTCGGTAGCCGACCTCAAGGGCAAGCGCGTTGCAGTCGGCGGAGCTGGCTCTGGCGCAGCAAACGCCGCTGAGCGCTTTTTTGGCGCGCTGGGCCTGTGGGACAACATGGACGTCGAGTTCCTTGGTTACTCCAAGGCCGCCAGCGCAATGGGCGACAAGCAGATCGACGCCTTCTGGGTCTTCGCCGGGTTCCCGAACTCTTCGGTCATCCAGGCTGCCGCTTCCAACAAGATCAAGATCATCTCCGTCGCCGACGCTGGCGAAAAGGGCGGCTTCTTCAAGTCCTTCCCCTTCTACACCAAGGTGACGATCCCCGCCGGTACCTACTCTGGCGTTGACTACGAGATCAACTCCTTCCAGGACAGCGCCCTTTGGGTAGCCAACAAAGACGTAGACGCCGGCATCGTAGCCAGTTCCGTGGCCGAGATGTTCAGCACAAAAGGTCTGAGGTACATGGTACAGGTGAAATCTACCGCCAAAGCGATGAGCATCAAAGGTGGCCTCTCCGGCATCGTAACCCCCGTTCACGCCGGAGCTGCGAAGTTCTGGACCGAACAAGGTCTTAGCCTTACCGCTGAACAGTCGGCTAAATAGCCCGGCAGTTCTTGAAATCCCGTACGGCAAGGGGAAAAGCGGGGCCATAACTGGCCCCGCTTTTTTTTGTCGCGACGCCTTTTTGCCCGCTTTCAGGCTAATCCCACGGTTTCGGGCTAGCCCCACACGGTGTTAGACTGTTTGGGTATTATTCCGGTCATCACTTTTTCAAACGCTCACAGCGACTGCCCCGCAAGGCCGCCAAGGACAGGTGAAGGTTGAACTTCAGGTTAACCCTCTTTCCAAAGCTGATAATCGCGTTTCTGTTTTTGAGTCTGCCGCAGATACTCTGGCTCAGCACCGACGCCACCAAACGTATCGCCGAGGTGGGCGCAGGCTCGGTCGAGCGCGTCACCAGCGCGCTCGATGCCAAGGCGCGCCAGGGGCTGGAAGTCCAGGCCACCGAGGTAGCCAACAGCGTGGCGCGCTTTCTGAGCGACCGCGTTGACGATCTGTCCATCCTCGCCACCCTGCCCAAAGAGCCGGAGATATTCCTCTCCTTCGCCCGGGGACGCAAAGGGCTCGTCTGGACTAGAGAGCTCACATCGGTTGGGGTGTCCGAGGTAAAAGCCCACCTCCCCCTCTACCGCGAGCTGGCGTGGATAGACGCCGACGGCGTCGAACAGTTCAGGATCGATTCAGGCACCCTCGTCGCGAAGGGCTCGCTTCGAGACGTCTCCAATCCCAAAACCACCGAGTTCGGCGTCGAAGACTTTTTTAATCGCGCGCGCTCCAGCGCCCCCGGCACCCCCTATGTGGGACGGCTGGTAGGCCGCCACGTCGGAAAAGCCGAGCAGCTGGCCGGGGCCATGACGGCGATGGAGGCGGTCACCGGCAAAAACTATGACGGCCACATCCGCTTTGCCCTGGCAGTACGCGAGGGCGAGCGCCTTCTGGGCGTGGTATCGCTGGCGCTCGATCACCGTCACCTGATGGAGTTCACCCAGCACCTTCAGCCCCTGTCGAACAAGCCGATCGTCTTCCCCTCCTACCAGTCGGGCAACTATGCCTTCATGTTCGACGACGAGGGATGGATCATCACCCACCCGAAACTCTGGGACATACGGGGGCTCGACGACGAGGGCAGCTGGGTCGCGCCCTATTCCGAAGACTCGACCGAGGCGGAAATTGAGGCGGGACGCATCCCCTTTAATCTGGAGCATGCGGGCTTTGTCCACCCCAACTACCCGCTGGTCCACAAAGAGATCTTGCGGCGAAGCTCCGGCGTCACCAACACCTACAACGTAGCAGGCGTGGGCAAGGTAATGGCCTATGCCCCGATCCCCTTCTCCGCTGGCGACTACTACTCCAGCGGTGTTTTCGGCGGGGTTACCATAGGCGCGCTCACCGACGCCTTTCACCGCGAAGCGCTCAACACCGGCCATGAGATAGAAAAAGCCGCCCGGGTAACGCTTAACACCGGCATGCTCCTGGCGATGGTGTTGGGGCTCTTGGTCCTGGTGGCGGCGTTCATGGCCTCCCAGGCGATAACCCAGCCAGTGCGCACCATGGCGCAGATGGCGCGTCAGATCGCCTCGGGCGACCTGACGGTGCGTGTAGACATCCCGGCAAAAGACGAGGTGGGCGATCTTGCCCAGGATCTTAACCAGATGGCCGTGCTTCTGGAGGAGAAGGAGTCGAACCTAAACTCCAGCCTCACCCGGCTGGCGATCAGCGACGACGAATCGCGCGCCTACGCCTCGCGACTGACGGATCAGCTGCGCATCTTGCGCCACATCCAGTCAAACAGCGAATTTCTCGGCACCACCTTCGACCGGCAAGAGGCGCTGCGCATCATCCTGCGCACCTGCGTGGAGGGGCTGGGGCTCGACCGGGCGGTGCTCTATATGCTCGACCCCGACGGCGATACGCTCCACTGCCAGATCACTCACGGTTTCACGCCGGAAGAGGAAGAGGTGCTTAGAAGCTCGCGTTTTTGCATCAGCCTCGCGCGAGACGACTGCGCCCCGGTGCGGGTTATCAAGCGCGGCATGGCGCACAAAACCTCCGACGACAAAATAAAGGGCGAGCTTACAGCGTTTGACCGCGAGATTTTAAAGGAGACCGGCTCAAGCGGCTTTGTCTACGTGCCCATGAAGATACGCGACTCGGTCGTCGGCGCGCTGGGCGCCGACAACTCGCGCTCGCAAAACCCGATCCCCGACGATCTGGTCGGGGCGTTGCAGATCGTCGCCGGGCAAGCCGCCCGCTCAATCGAGCAGGCGCGCATGTACACCGAGGCCACCAACGCCAGGCTCTTCATCGAGGCCATTTTCGCCTCCCTGGGCAGCGGACTGGCGACCCTCGACCCCGAGGGCTCGATCCTCTCGCTAAACCCCTATATCGAGCGGGTGCTGGGCATCAGCGCAGCCGACGCCGTGGGACGTCGGCTGGCGCAGTGCGGCGTTGACGCCAAGCTCGTTGAGTGGGTCGAGTCCTTGAGTGGGCAGACAACACTTGTTCCCGCCGAGTTCAGCGTCAACACACCAAAAGGCGAACGCATCTTCGCCTGGGTGCCCAGCCGCTTTGAGAGCGGCAGCGGCGAGGGGCTCATCGTCCAGTGTCGCGACGTCACCGATGACCGCCATATGCGAAAAGCGATCGAACGCATCGACCGGCTGGCGTCGCTGGGCAGGATGGCTGCGGGTGTGGCCCACGAGATAAGAAACCCGATCACCGGTGTCACATTGCTGCTCGACGATCTTCACGACCGCCTCACCTCGACCCGCGACCGCGAGCTGGTGGTGCGCTCGGTGGGCGAGCTCGACCGGATGGAGTCGATAGTACAAGAGCTTTTGGACTACGCCCGCGTGGGGCAGATGAAGCGCCGCGACTGCGACATGGTCAAGGTGCTGGAGCAGAGCCTCTTTCTTGTAAACAAGCAGGCAGGCCTGCAACGGGTTAAGGTGACGGTCAATACCGCGCCCGCCCTGCCCACCGTCTTTGGCGACCCTGAAAAACTGAAGCAGGCGCTTTTAAACCTCTACCTCAACGCGCTTCAAGTGATGGATGAGGGCGGCGAGCTCAATATCTCGGCTTTCGCGTCGCAAAACTGGGTTACACTGAGGGTAGCCGACACCGGGCCGGGCATCCCCCCCGGCGAGGAGGAGCGGATCTTCGAGCCCTTCTTCACTCTGCGTCCGTCGGGGACGGGGTTGGGGTTGTCCATCGCCCACACCATAATATCCGACCACGGCGGAACGATAAACATCGAGCAGGCACCTGGCAGCAACGGCAGCAACGGCAGCAACGGCAGCAAAGGCAGCGGCGGCAGTGGCGCTGTCTTCCTCATACGGCTGCCCGCGACACCCACAGACGAGATCGCCGCTGCGGCCAACCCCGCCGACGATGGAGATGAAAGTACATGAGAAGAATCCTTATCGTTGACGACGAAGAATTTCTGCGGCACGAGCTCGAACGCATCCTCGGCGAAGAGGGGTACTCCATAAGCGGTGTCGAAACGGGCGGCGAGGCTCTGGAGCTTACCGCCCGTGAATCGGTGGACATGGTGTTGCTCGACTTAAATCTGCCCGACATACACGGAATAGAGGTGCTTCGCGCCTTAAAGGCCCGTGACCCCGATATTCTCGTCATCGTCGTCACCGGCTACGGCTCGGTCGAGAGCGCGGTGGAGTCGATCAAGCTGGGGGCCTATGATTTTATCAAGAAGCCCTTTAAAGCCGACGCCATCAAGCTGATCGTAAAGCTCGCTCTGGAGACCCAGATGCTCAGGCAGCGGGTGCGCGTCTTCCAAGAGCGCGAGATGACGCCGGGGCAAACGGTGGTGAGCCAGTCCGCCGAGATGGAAAAAATCCTCGAGCAGGTGCACGACGTGGCCCTACACCAGGACACCACGGCGCTCATCACCGGCGAGAGCGGCACGGGAAAAGAGGTGGTAGCGCGCATGATCCACTCCTTCTCGCGGCGCTCGGAAGACCCCTTTCTGGAGATAAACTGCGCCTCGATCCCCGGCCCACTGCTGGAGAGCGAGCTCTTCGGCCACGAGCCCGGTGCGTTTACCGACGCCAAGCGCACCAAGCAGGGGCTGCTTGAAGCAGCCAACGGCGGCACCGTCTTCCTCGACGAGGTGGGCGACATGGACGCCGGACTACAGGCCAAGCTCCTGCGCTTTCTGGAGACGCACAAGATTCGCCGCGTGGGCGGAGTCCGCGAGATGTCGGTGGATGTGCGCATCGTCGCCGCCACCAACCGCGACCTGAGACAATCGATGGAGGAGAAAAAATTTCGCTCCGATCTCTTCTACCGCCTCAACGTCTTCCCCATCCACATACCGCCGCTGCGAGAACGCCCCGACGACATCCTTCCACTTGCGCAGTATTTTCTGGAAGACTTTGCAAAGAAATTCCGCAAGAGCCTAAGCGAGATTTCTTTAAACGCACGCGAACACCTATTGGCCTATGCGTGGCCCGGAAACGTGCGCGAGGTAAAAAACCTGATGGAGCGCATGGCGATCACCTGCCGCTCGTCAATCCTCTCGACCGAAGACCTGCCTGAAGAGGTGCGCGGCGGCCAGACGGCGGCACCCGATCGCTGGCGGCTACCGCCCGACGGCTGCAATCTGGACGAGCTGGAAGCCCAGCTGGCCAGGACGATGATCGAGCAGGCGCTTGAACGCTCGGAGGGTAACGTCTCCAAGGCGGCAAAGCTCCTCGGCATGCCAAGGGGGACACTGCGCCACCGCATCGAGAGCCTGGGCCTGAGCCTGTGATTAGCCCTGTGACCAGTTCCATGACCACCCCTGTGACTGAAAACCCACTGGCGTTCAGCGCACCCTTTTCGGAGCGTTGAAGGTGACGCGTCTCACACGGGAATACTTCGAGCGCCCCACCCTGACGGTGGCACGGGATCTATTGGGAAAAAAGCTGGTTAAAATCGAGGGTGGGGTAACGATTTCAGGATTGATCGTGGAGACCGAAGCCTACGTGGGCACCACCGATCTGGGCTGCCACGCCAGCGCAGGGCGCACCAAACGCAACGACTCGATGTGGGGCGCTGCCGGGCACGCCTACGTCTACTTCACCTACGGGATGCACTGGCTTTTAAACTTCGTCACCGAAGCCGAGGGGATGCCCGCAGCCGTGCTTATACGTGCGCTGGTTGCTACGGAGGGCATTGAAACTATGCAGGAGCGTAGAAGCGGCAGGCCCTTGCGCGAGCTGACCAACGGCCCTGCCAAGCTCTGTCAGGCGCTCGGCGTCAATGGAGCTTTTGACGGACTGGACCTGTGCCGGCCCGGGTCCATGCTCTACGTGGAAGAGGCAGTGGCGCTGCCCGACAGCGAAATAACCGAACACCCCCGCGTCGGCCTGAACTCGGTACCCGAGCCGTTCAAGTCGATCCTCTGGAACTTTCAGCCTTCGCCCCAGGCATTAAAAACCCTCCTAAAATAGCGAACCCGCTTCCCCCCTCGACTTCCTCCCTAAGCGCCTGGAGCCGCCAACACCGCACACACAAGATCGCTACTGCCCCTTGACCGACACCACAACGCGGAAACCGTTATCGCCCGAGCGCGAGCCGGGGGCCGCTGCGTCGCGTTTTCGCACAAGGGCGTAATCCGCGCCCAACATCCAGGAGCCCCCCCGAATAACCTTCTCGTGGGAATCGGTTATCGACACGCGCTGCTCTTCGTCCTCCTCGTAGAAGGTGTCGGAGCACCATTCAGATACGTTGCCGCTCATATCGTACAGACCTAGCCCGTTGCCTGTCTTTTCCCCCACCGGGTGGGTAGTGTTGCCGGCGTTACTTCTGATCCAGGCGAAGTCGCAAAGATCGTCCACCGTGGTAGTCCCGGCGAACCCAATGTTGCGCCCCCTGGTGCGCGCGGCGTATTCCCACTCAAGCTCGGTGGGCAGACGGTATTGCATCGGGCCCAGCTCCTGAAGCTTCTCCAGATATTGCTGCACCTCAAACCAAGAGACGTTCTCCACCGGCTGTGAAGGGTCGCCCCTGAACACCGAGGGGTTGTACCCCATCACCTTCTCCCATTGGGCCTGGGT
>CAXMSR010000052.1:0-7890 GCA_964195725.1 uncultured Kiloniellaceae bacterium
GCGCAGCTTGGAAGGTGGCGTTGACCGTCTCGCGGTCACGCATCTCGCCCACCAGGATGATGTCGGGGTCTTCACGCAGCGCGGCTCTAAGTGCCGTGGCGAAGCTGCGGGTGTGTTTGTGTACCTCGCGATGGCTCACCAGACAGCTCTGGCTCTTGTGGACGAACTCGATCGGGTCTTCGATGGTGATGATGTTGTCGCGCCGGGTTCTGTTTGCCTCGTCGATGATGGCGGCGAGGGTGGTCGATTTGCCCGAGCCGGTGGGGCCGGTGACCAACACTAGTCCCCTGTGGAGCTTTGAGAGTTTTCTCACCGCCTCGGGCAGGCCAAGTTGTTCGCAGGTGAGGATGTCCGAGGGGATCAGGCGAAAGACAGCCGCAGCGCCGTATTTCTGCTGAAAGAAGTTGCCGCGAAAGCGCCCTTCACCGGGTAGCTCGTAGGCAAAGTCCAGATCCCCCGACTCCATGAAACCGGCCCACTCGCTCTCGCTCACCAGTTCGCGCAAGAGCTCCTGAAGGCCCTCGTCGGCGAGGGGTTCGCCCTTGAGCTTTTTCAGCTCGCCGTGGATTCGCATCGCAGGGGGGTTGCCCGCCACCAGATGCAGATCGGAAGCATCCTGCTGGAGCATTCCCCTGAAATATGCGTCGAGTTTTGCCATTGCCTTCTCTTCTGCGCAGCCGCACAGCTGCAGCGCAATGCGTTAGCGTCGCGGGAACTTACCTGTAAAACGGCCCGAAGTGGTGTTTGAAGCTCCCCAGCACCTCGAAGTGTTTTGAGAACCTCGATTGGCCGATGATGCGCGCGGTGTTGCCGCCGATGCGCTGGGACCTGCCCGTCTCAAAGCGGTTCGATGCGTCAAGGGCGAAGTGGTGCGCGCACCCCTCGACCGTGCCCATGTAGATGGCGGCGTGGCCGTAGTCTTCTTCCCCGTCTTCCAGCTCGGAAGCTTTGAAGAGACGGAAGGTGACCGCCCACATGCGCCCACCGGCTACCCCCGGCGGGTTGTCGGTTATCGGCTGGTTGGAGATAATGCGCGGGTCGCCGAAGCCCGCTTTTTTAGCGAGGCGCACAAAATCGCCCACATAGACCGCGTTGCCGTACAGGTCTGCTCCGGGGGCCTTGTCGATGTCGTCGTGGCGACGGTCGGTGTAGACGTCGGAGAAGTAGAACTCGCCGCCGGATTTCAGCACCCGGTAGATCTCGCGCAGCGCCTTTAGCTTATTGCCCACCATGCTGAGCGCCTGGTTGGAGATGATGACGTCAAAGTCCTCTTCCCCAAGGCCCGCGTCGTGCAGCTTTTCAATCGCGCCCTTGCGAAACGCGACGTTGGGCTCGGTAAAGCCGAAGCGCTCCATCGTCGCCTCGACGTTGCGGCGCGCGATGCCCAGCGCCTCGTCTTCGGTGTCGAGCCCCATGACAAAGCCACGCGGCCCAGCCAGCGCAGCGCAAAGATAGACGTCGCGCCCGGTGCCGCACCCCAGATCTAGCACCCGCCTGCCCTCGATCGACTCGGGAATCGGCGAGCCGCACCCGGAGAAATGCTCGATGATCTCCGGCGCAATCTGCTCCTTTATCCGCTCTAATCTGCGGGGAGACTGATCCTCAACGTTTATCGATTGGCGGTCGCGTTGAAACGAATCGCTCGGCGTCGAAAGGCGCTGCTCTTGCGTGACAATCATCTGGCTACCTCTCACCTTTGGGTGCTCTGGTTTTAGCTGCCGCCCGCGCCATGCAGGCTACAACTCACTGCACCAGACGCCCGGTCATCGAGTTTATATAGGCGTCGATTATCTCGACCTCCACCGTCTTGGTGACGAGCTCGGCGGGGCCGGTGAAGTTGACGATCTTGTTCTCCGGGGTTCTGCCCATCAGCTGCCCGCCACCGCTCCGCGAGCGTCCGTCCACCATAACAGCCCGCACCGAGCCGATCTGGGCGCGGTTGAGCTTCAGGGTATGGACTTTTTGCAGCTCTTGCAGCCGGGCTAGGCGCTCTTCTTTAACCTTGTCGGGCAGTTGCCCCTCCATCTCGGCGGCGGGGGTACCCCGGCGCGGCGAATACTTGAAGCTGAAGAGGAAATCGTACTCTACCTTTCGCATCGCCTCAAGTGTGCCCTCAAAGTCCTCTTCCGTCTCGCCGGGAAAGCCCACGATCATATCCGAGCTGAGCGCGATGCCCGGCACCGCTGCTCTCAATTTCTCTACCAACCCCAGATAGTGGCCGAAGGTGTAGCGGCGGTTCATCAGCTTGAGGATTCTGTCCGAGCCCGCCTGAAGGGGCAGGTGGATGTGGGTCATCAGCTTGGGCTCTTGGGCAAAAAGCGCGATCAGCTCGTCGGAGAGATCTTTGGGGTGGCTGGTGGTAAAACGGAGGCGCTCCACCCCCTCGACCTTCGCCACGCGCCGCACCAGCTCGGGAAAATTCACTCCGGTGGAGGCCTTCAGGCCGCTGGTGGAACCCTTCAGCCCGTAGGAGTTGACGTTTTGCCCCAGCAGCGTCACCTCTACCACGCCCTGGGCGGCCAGTCGCTCCGCTTCGGCGACGATCTCGTCGGCTGGACGCGACCCTTCGCGGCCTCGCACCGTGGGCACGATGCAGTACGCGCAGTGGTTTTCACACCCCTGCATGACGGTGATGAACGCTTTGTGGCCCTCGGCGCGGCTGTTGGCGTAGAACTCGTCCAACGCCTCGGGGGGCTGATCCATCTCGATCCACACCATCTTTCGCCGCCCCTGCTCCATCTGGTCGATCATCTCGGCGACCCGGTGAAGCGTCTGGGTGCCGAAGACGAGGTCGACAAAGGGAGCGCGAGAGAGCACCCTTCTCCCCTCGCCCTGGGCCATGCAGCCGCCGACGCCGATGATCATCTCGGGGCGCTCCAATTTGAGCAGACGGTAGCGGCCAAGCTGGGAATACACCTTCTGGTCGGCCTTGTCGCGCACGGTGCAGGTGTTAAGCAGGATGATGTCGGCCTCTTCGGCGCTTCCCACCTGCCGGTGGCCCGCAGCGGTCAAGAGCCCCGCCAGGGTAGACGAATCGTGAGCATTCATCTGGCAGCCGAAGGTGCGGATGAAGAAACTTTTAGCCAGCGTCAGGGATAGCTCCTCAGCCATAGGAGACCACCTCCGCTCCGAAGAGATCGCGAAGGCGTTTTTTCAGCTCGGCGGAGGGTTTGAGCGCCAGCTTTGAGGGCAGTCGCAGCGTCGCCACGGCTTTTCCGGGGATTACTACGTCGATATACGCCGTGCAGTCGCCACGGTAGAAGGGGTCGCTCAGAATCGCGTGGAGCGCGGCCACGTCCTCTTCCGAGTGCATACCTGCGTTGATCTTTATGCGTATGGACTTGGTCAGCTTCTCGGCGGCGTCTTGCAGCGGCACGATCTTGTCAGCCAACACCTTGGCGGTGTTGTCTTCGCTCTTCTCCATCGTGCCCTGCGCCACCAGCGGCTCTTCGGAAGAGAGGTGGTGTACCACCGTCTGGTAGAGGTCGGGGAAGACCACTACCTCGATGGTGCCGCCCATATCCTCCAGCGTGACGAACGCCATGCGCTTTCCGGACTTGGTGACTATTTCGCGTTTGGCGGCCACCGTGCCGCCCACCGACACGTAGGATTTGTCGGCCATCTCGGAGATCTCGCAGAGCGGCGCGTCGGTGTAGGCGTCCAAGAGCTTCGACCACTGCTCCAGAGGGTGGCCCGAGAGGTAGAACCCCAAGAGCTCTTTTTCGCGCTGCAACAGATCGGCGTCGGCCATCTCGGGGATGGAGGGCAACTGATCGGGCTGTGAGCCCTCGGCTTGCGTCCCGGCGTTGGGGTCGAGCATGGCGAACATATTTACCTGGGAGCTGTTTCGCTCCTTCTGGCGTTTTGCGCCAACCTCCAGCGCCTCGTCCAGATAGGCCAGATACTGCGAGCGGTGGCCATTGAGGGTATCGAAAGCGCCGCAGTTGATCAGGCTCTCCAAGACCTTGCGGTTTACTTTTTTCAGCTCAACCCGGTTGCAAAGATCGAGCAGCCCTTCATAAGGGCCGTTCTCGGCGCGATCTTCAAGGAGCGATTGCAGCGCCGCTTCGCCCACGTTCTTAACCGCCGCCAGCCCGAAGAGGATGGTGTCGCCCTCTACGGTAAAAAAGAGGTCGGAGCGGTTGATGTCGGGGGGCACCACCTCGATCTTCATCTCGCGGCACTCGGCGATATTCTTGACGATCTTGTCCGAGTGGGCGCGATCCATAGTCAACAGCGAGGCCATGAACTGCACCGGGTAGTGCGCCTTTAAGTACGCGGTCTGATAGGAGACCAAGGCGTAGGCGGCAGAGTGGGATTTGTTGAAGCCGTACTCGGCGAACATCGCCATCAGATCAAAGATCGCGTTGGCCTTGTCGTCGGCGATTTTATTTTCTTTGGTGCCGGAGAGGAAGCGTTCGCGCTGCTTGTCCATCTCTGCGGCGATTTTTTTGCCCATGGCGCGGCGCAAAAGGTCGGCCTCGCCCAGGGTGTAGTTCGCCAGCACCTGGGCGATCTTCATCACCTGTTCCTGGTAGACGATGACGCCGTAGGTGTCTTTGAGGATCGGTTCGAGCTGCGGCAGATCGTAACGAATGGGGATCTGCCCGTGTTTGCGGCGGATAAAATCGTCCACCATGCCCGAGCCCAGCGGGCCGGGCCGGTAGAGCGCCACCAGCGCGATGATGTCCTCGAAGGTCGAGGGCTTCAGGTTGATCATCAGCTCCTTCATGCCGGAGCTCTCGAGCTGGAAGACGCCGGTGGTCTCGCCCTTGGTGAGGAGCTCGAAAGCCTTCGGGTCGCCCATCGGAATGTGGTCGACCTCCAGCTGCTGGTCGGCGGGGAGGGTTTTATTCACCAGCCCCACCGCGTGGTGGATGACGGTGAGGGTCTTTAACCCCAGAAAATCGAACTTTATCAGCCCGATCGACTCAACCGACTTCATGGCAAACTGGGTTACCGACTCGCCATCTTTCCCGTTGCACAGCGGCAGGTACTCCACCAGCGGGCGCTCGGAGATGACCACCCCCGCCGCGTGGGTAGAGGCGTGGCGGTTTAGTCCCTCCAGCTTCAGCGCGTGTTCCATCAGCTCTTTGATGCGGAAATCAGTCGCCATCATCTGCGCGAGCTGGGGCTCTTCGTCGATCGCCTCTTTCAGGTTTATGCCGAGGCGGGCGGGCACCAGCTTGGCGATCTTGTCCACCTCGCCGTAGGGGATGTCGAGCACCCTGCCCACGTCACGGATGACCGCGCGCGCCAACATCTTGCCGAAGGTGGAGATCTGGGCGACCTTGTCTTCGCCGTAGTGGTCGGTGACGTACTTGATAACCTTGTCGCGGTTCTCGAAGCAAAAATCGATGTCGATATCAGGCATCGAGACGCGTTCGGGGTTGAGGAACCGCTCGAAGAGCAGATCGTAGGGGATCGGGTCGATGTTGGTTATCTCCAACGCGTAGGCCACCAAGGATCCGGCAGCCGAGCCGCGCCCCGGCCCCACGGGGACGCCATTGTTTTTCGACCACTTGATGAAATCCTGCACGATGAGAAAATAGCCGGGGAAACCCATGTCGCGGATTACCTTGAGCTCTATTTCAAGCCGGGCTCCATACCGCTCGCGTACCGCCTCCTCTTCCTCGGCCGGCGCTATCGCCATGTCTTCGATGCGCTCTTCAAGCCCCTCGCGCGCGAGGCGGTCGAGGCAATCGGAGAGGGTCTCTTTCCTGTCCAGGTCGTAGTGGGGGAAGTGGTAGGTGTTGAAATCAAGCTCGACGTTGCAGCGGTTGGCGATCTCCATCGTCGCCTCTATCGCCTCGGGGCACCAGGAGAAGAGCTCGGTCATCTCGGCGGGGCTGCGCATGTAGAGCGAGTCGGTCTCGAGCTTCATCCGCTTTTCGTCGGCCATCGTCTTGCCAGTTTGGATACACATGAGCACTTCGTGGCTTTTGGCGTCGCCCTGGTCGAGATAGTGGCAGTCGTTGGTGGCCACCAGCGGGATCGAGGTCGCCTTCGAGATCTCGACCAGCCCCTGATTCACCTGCTTTTGAATATCGATGCCGTTTTCCTGGAGCTCCAGATAGAAGTTGCCCTCGCCGAAGATTCCCGCGTATTCGCGGGCGATCTCGATGGCGGCCTCCATGTTGCCGCTCCTTATCGCGCGGGGGACTTCGCCGCCCATGCACGCCGTGAGCGCGATGAGCCCCTCGGAGTGGGCGCGCAAGAGCTCTTTGTCGATGCGCGGCTTGTAGTAGAAACCATACTTGTGGGCGTCGGTGACGAGCTTGCACAGGTTGCGATAACCGACCTCGTTTCGCGCCAAGAGCACCAGATGGCTGTTGGTCTCGCCGAAGCGGCCTGGCTTTCGGTCGCGCATAGAGCCGGGGGCGACGTAGGTCTCGCAGCCGATGATCGGCTTGATGCCCGCCTTTTCCGCAGCTTTGTAGAACTCGACGGTGCCGTGCATCGCGCCGTGGTCGGTCATCGCCAGGGCGGGCAGCTTGTGCTCCTTGGCCCTGACGAAGAGGTCTTTTAGGCGTATCGCGCCGTCGAGCAGGCTGTATTCGGTGTGCAGGTGCAGATGTGTAAAGCGTGCGTGGGGCATATAGGTCTCTATCGGGCTGTATGGGTTATGTGATTAGCTTTTTGGCTGCGTACAGGGTCGGGGCACCGGCAAGCTATTCGATGTTTTGCACCTGTTCGCGAATTTTTTCCAGCTCTGACTTCATCTCGACGACGATCCCCGAAGAGTCGGCGTCGGGTGTTTTGGAGCCGATGGTGTTGGCTTCGCGGTTCATCTCCTGGATGAGGAAATCGATCTTTCGACCCACCACCTCTTCTTCCTCCAGGATTTCGCGGAATTTGTCGATGTGGCTCCTTAGTCTCACCAGCTCTTCGTCTATGTCGCACCGGTCGGCAAAAACCGCCACCTCCACCGCCACCCGCTCGGCGATGGCTTCGGGGGATACAATCTCGGAGCAGAGCTCGTCGATGCGTTTTTCAAGGCGCGCCCTGTATTCGTTGACCACATCGGCGCGGCGCTCGCCTATCTGCTCCATGAACTCTGCGAACTGTGCGAGCCGCTCCAGAAGGTCTCTCTCCAGATCAGCTCCCTCCCTTACACGAAACGCCTCCATCCCCGCCAGGGCGCGCTCGAAGATCTCGCTTAGAGCACCCCACCCCTCGGCGTCGTCGATGCGGCTATCGGTTCCCCCGGTGACGGCGGAGAAGCTGAGTACGTGAGAGATTTCCACCTCGCCTGCGAGGCCGAACTCCTCTTTCATATCGCGCAAGAGCGTTACCACCTCTTTAGCCGCCTCCATGTTCACGCGCACGGTAGCGCCGTTGGAGTTGGTGCGGTCCCAGTTGGCAAAAACACTCACCTGCCCTCTGGCGAGCCCCTTCTTTATCTGGGCCTGGATGCGCCCCTCGAAAGTCTGCAAGTTGGGGGGGAGCTTCGAGAAAAAATTGAAGAAGCGGTGGTTGACCGCTTTAATCTCTATGGAGAGCTTTCGCCCCCCCACTTCGCCCTCGGCGGAACCAAAGCCCGTCATGCTTCTGATCATGAGTGAATTATTCCTTCCAGCGGGCCGATGCCGACCCGTGCGTTTATTGAAAAAAACATGGCCCCGACTTGGGTGCCATGAGTCGTCTGTTCAGTTGCCAGCATGTTCCTTTTGAAGCGCGTCGCCCAGTTCTTTCAAGGTGACCACCGCTGTGCCAAGTTTGCCTACGACGAAGCCGCCCGCGCTGTTGGAGATGCACGCCGCCTCGGCCAGGGTAGCGCCGCACGCCCAGGCCAGGGTAAAAACGGAGATGGAGGTGTCGCCCGCGCCGGTGACGTCGAAGACGTCTTTGGCCCTTGTGGGGATGTGGGTCACCTCGCCGCTGCGCTCT
>CAXMSR010000053.1:0-7806 GCA_964195725.1 uncultured Kiloniellaceae bacterium
CGGCTTTCGTGACGCCGACCGCGCCCTGAGGCTCCCCGAAGGGAGAAAGCTCCTCTTCATAATGTCGCAGGGGCACCCCGATCAGGGTGCCTACGCCAACGTGGTGCAGTCGCTGGAGCGAATCTTTACCGGCTACGGCTTCATCCCCACGACCCTTGTCGCGGCGGGTATGGAAGCCGAGGGACAAGTAGCCGAAGACGAGGAACTCTTGGGGAAAGCCGGAGCACTCGGCTCCAGCCTCTTTGGCGCATAAAAGCGAGCACGACAATGCCACCCTGCCCAAAACCCAGCAGCAGATCGTTTAAGCGATGATACGGGGCAAAAACGCCTTTTTGGCGCTGCTTTGGGGGCTCGCCTGCGGGTTGGCCCTGGGGGCCTGGCACACTCACCGCGCCGCCCTTCACCTCCTTGAAAAAAACCACTCCCTTGCCCTGATGGGGTTCCCGGCACTTCCGGGCACAGCCGAGCTAGAGGCCGCTATCGGATGGCAGCCCGCGCTGGCCGGTGGAATATTTTTCGCCCTCAGCTTTGGGCTGGGGCTGGGCGCGCTTTTTTTTCTCTGGGGAGCGGTAGCGCGCGCGATACCCCGCGCAGCGCTGGGGATAGCGTTGGCGGTGGGGGGGCTCGTTGCGCTGGCGGCGCTATTGAAAGGCGAGCTCGCCACAGCGCTCTTCGCGGCGCTAACAGCTGGCGGCGCAGGGTGGCTGGGCTTTAGAATGCCGCTGAAAAAAACCGACGCTCCATATTTAAAGAGGCTGGCCGGGGTGACGCTCATTGTGCTCGTCGGCCTATCGCCCTGGGCGGTTGGCAGCGACTCGGTCCCCACCCGGCTGCGCGACCGGGTGCTCTTGGGTACCTCGCCGGGCCAGGCCATTAACGATTACTACTATAAGTGGACGCTCTACCCCGCCGAGGCGATAAAACCCATCGGCGTACGCACCCAACCGACGGCGCTCATCTTAGCCGGAGTATCCGCAGCCAATCAGGAAGCGTTCTGCAAGAGCGTTGTCGACTTTAGAATCCTCTGCGTCGAGGGTGAAGATGCGGTGGGCGACTTTACAGTTTCCCAGACCCCGGGGGGCGAGCTTCTCCTTTCGGCGGGCGCTACGACGAGCGCGTGGCCTCTCAAATCCCCCGAGGCCAACAGCGTCTGGAAGACCTTCTCCCAAAGAAGCGACACCGCGCGCGCGCTTCGACACGCCACCGCGCTGGGGCTTCGCTACGGGCTGCCGCTGGCACTTCTGCTCTTCTTGTCCATAACTGTGGAGGGGCTTGGAACCCTGGCCTTTCGAGGCAGGGCAAATAGCCTGACGCCCCTTTTCGCCCTTGCGTTGTCGCTCTTCTTGTTCATGGGAGGGATCGGCGGCGAGGAGGACGGGCTAAGAAGCAACTTGGCCCGTGGCAAGGGCACTGCCGCCGAGATCAAGAGTGCTTTGGGCTCCCCGGACAGGGCGATGAAGGTCTACGGGATCATTGCCGCAGGCAAGCGCGCCCGTGAGTTCGCCCCCGAGATCCTCGCCCTTATCGACGACCCGGTAGTTAACATACGCTACAAGGCGGCGCTGGCAGCCGGAGGTTTGACCGATAAGGCGTCGCGCGAAAAGCTTCTGGAGACGATCAGGGGCGACGATCAGTGGTATGTGAAGGACAGGGCCTACTACGCTCTGTGGCGCAGGGGCTGGAGGCCGCTATGAGCTGTGTAGGATCACTTAAAACTGCGCCACCCCTTCGATCGGGAGTCGGCATAGTCGAAGCAGTGGCGATGCTGGTGGCGCTGGTGGCTTTGGAAACTCTGACGGCAAAGCTTGTGCCGTCAGGCGCGCCGGCCTGGTCGCCCACGGCGCTGTGGCGCATCGCGCTCGTTCGGGCAGTTGAGATTATATGCGTCTACGGCTGGCTTAGTTTTCGGGGGTACTCGCTCGCCAGCTTTGGCCTTACCGGGGCGCGCGCAAAAAAAGGAGTGCTGGTGGGGCTGGCCCTCTCGGCGCTCTTTGCGGCCGGAGCGGCAGGAGCGGAGTTCGTCTTCGCTCTAACGGGGAAGGGCTCGTTTCTTCAGCTGGTCAGCGGCCCCAGAGTGTCGGCCAGCGCCGTCGCCCCCCTCACCGTCGCCGCCATCGTCGTCGGCCCTTTTTTCGAGGAGTTGATCTTTCGGGGGGTTCTCTACGGAGCGCTGCGAAGAGTGCTGGGCGTGCTCCCGGCGCTCATGGCCGTAACCGCCCTTTTCGCCCTGGCCCACGCCGTCGGCGGGCACATCCCCTGGGTACAGGCTGTGGGGGGGATCGCATTTGTCTTTGCCCTGGAAAAAAGCGGCAGTCTCTGGGCACCGTTCACCGTCCATGCTCTGGGCAACCTGGCGCTCTTTTTTCTGCCCTACCTCAAGTGAGCTACCACGGGTTTGGATCCGTGGTATTGCGTAGGGAAAATAAAAAGGGAGAGCTTTCGCTCTCCCTCAAAGTACCTTCGGGCTTCGATGTTCTTCTACTGTCTAAGCCAAACGAAAAGCGGCAGAACCCTATCTAGAATATCTCTATCCTTAGCCCTGCGCCCCCCATTTCTCCTATTTCATCGACGTAGAACTCCATCCCCGGCAGTCTGACCCGCTCCAGCTCATCGACCAGCTGCTCCAGGGTGCCGAAGTAGAGGATCGTATCGCCCTGAAAGGAGTGGACGCGATAGGAATACTGTTTGAGGGCCTTCAAGATCAAGCGGGGCTTGAATTCGTAGTCGCTGACGGTGGCAAGCTTTATGTAGTTGGGCTCGTAGGGAAAGCCCATGTCTTTAAGCTGCACTCTTAGCCTGCCGAGATCAACGTCGCCGACCAGACCCGCCCAGTATTCGTCGTCAACCCACAGCGCCGTTTCCTGGTCGGTCTTGTAAAGCTCTGAAAACGAGAGCGCCTGATAGAGCCTGAACCAGCGGTTTTCCGATACCATCGGGCTCTCGGGGATCGTTATCCCCTTGATCTGGTAGGGCGTCAATCCTTCACGGGGAAGCCGAATGCCTACCGAAGAGAGGGCCGTATTCATCAGCTTGATCTTGAGCCTGTCGCCGACTATCGTCTCTACGCGCTGCACCTCAGACACGCGCCGGGCCTTGCCCGTAACGTCCAGGCTCCACCCGGCAGTGTCGTACCACCCGAAGAGCGCCATGCCCTCTTCGACGTGAAAGCTGCCCCACTCCAGCGGCAAGCCGTCGGGACCGGCACCCCTCAAGAGCGCGCGCAGCTTTGCTTTGGGGCCTTCGCTCCAGGCTCCCAGCGCCACGCGCCCCTGCTCCATTGCCTGATACAAGCGCGAGCGGTCTTCCCGGTGGTTGTAGCCGCTGAGGATGCTTGAGACGTTGCCGGTGGAGTCCACCGTGACCATAAGCGGGATGTAGCGAATGCCAAGCTGCTCGACTATCTTGTTGTCGCGGTCGAGGATGTGCTTGACGTTTAAGGCTTGCCCGCGCACGCCTTCATAGCGACGGAGAAAGTTGACGATGCGCGACACTGGAAACGCGCTGTCGGTGTTTACAGCGACGACCTCAACCTCTTCGATGGGGAACTCGGCGCGTATCGAGCGCAGGTCGTCTAGCTCGCGAATGCAATCCGAGCAGTAGATCGACCAGAAGGCGAAGACCACCGTCTTCTCGCCTATTACAGCGTTCAGATCGGTGACGTCACCGATAAGATCGACCCCCATCACATCAGGCAGCGGCGAGCCAACCTGTACGTTTGTAGGCAGGTCCTCTTGAGCAAGGGCCACTGCTGCAAACAACACCAGCCACACCAACGAAAGCGCTGTACGGCACAGCAAAGTCATCGCTTGCTCCTTTTACTGAAGTGTTCTGGAGTCGATCACGTTTATCGTGCGCTGCCCCGAGGGTATCTGCGAACGCTGCTTGAGGCTAACATAGTAGACCGTGTTGCCCACAAGCACCCAGGCCGAATCTTCAGTGGCGGCGATGCTTACGGGAATGGCCTCGGCTCCCTCTCCCGACTCGTAGGCATGGGGCGCCGTTGGTTTAAAAAGGTTCGCCGCCAGCAAGAGCGCCACTGTCAGCATGATCACGAAAAAGAATGTGTCTTTCCGGTTCATCCCTCTACCTCCTTGACGGTGTAATATCAAAGTCGATACCACCAGCCTCCGGTCAAGCTAAGCTGCCGACTGTTAACTGATTCTACTACGTATTCTAATTCTTTGTTGCTATTTATCCATCTGCTTGCAGATTTCTTCTCCGAATTCCGAGCACTTTAAGCGTACCGCGCCCACCATCTGGCGCTCAAGATCGTAGGTGACCCGCTTGGCAGCCACCGCTTCTTCGAGGCCGGTGCGGATAAGTACGGCGGCTTTGTTCCAGCCAAGGTGGTCAAACATCATGGCTCCGGATAAAATAACGGAGCCCGGGTTGACCTTATCCTGTCCCGCGTATTTGGGCGCGGTGCCGTGGGTCGCCTCAAAGAGCGCGGCGGCGTCACCGATATTGGCACCGGGAGCCAACCCCAACCCGCCTACCTGGGCGGCGGCGGCATCCGACATGTAGTCGCCATTTAAGTTGGGCATCGCCAACACACCGTACTCGTCGGGGCGCAGCAAAAGCTGCTGAAACATCGCGTCGGCGATGCGGTCTTTTATGACGATCTTGTCCGAAGGGCGCGCGCCTTCATAGTCGTCCCACAGCTGGGCCTCGGTGATGGTGACGTCGGCAAACTCGTCTGCGGCGAGCTCGTAACCCCAATCTTTAAAGGCTCCCTCGGTGAACTTCATGATGTTGCCCTTGTGCACCAGGGTCACCGAATCGCGGCCATGCGCGATAGCGTAGCGGATAGCCATGCGCACCAGGCGGCGGGTGCCGGTGCGGCTCATGGGCTTTATGCCGATGCCGCTGTCGGAACGGATGGTTTTGCCCAGCTTCTCTTTTATAAACTCGATCAGCGCGGCCGCTTCCTCGGAACCTTCCGGGACTTCAATGCCGGAGTAGACGTCTTCGGTGTTCTCCCGGAAGATGACGATGTCTACCTTTTCGGGCTCTTTTACCGGCGAAGGCACGCCACTGATGTAGCGCACGGGGCGCACACAGGCGTAGAGGTCCAGCACTTGGCGAAGGGTGACGTTGAGGCTTCTGATGCCGCCGCCCACGGGGGTGGTCAGGGGGCCTTTGATCGCTACATGGTAGTCTTTTATCGCGTCAAAGGTGGCTTGCGGGAGCCATTCGCCGAATTTAGCGTCAGCTTTCTCTCCGGCGTAAATCTCGAACCAGTTTACCTGCCGCGCTCCGTCATAAGCCAACTCTACCGCCTTGTCGAAGACCATCTTGGAAGCTGCCCAGATGTCGGGGCCGATGCCGTCGCCTTCAATAAAGGGGATGATCGGATCATGGGGCACGGTCAGGGTGCCGTCTTCATTTTTGGTTATCGCGGTTCCCTGCGCAGGCAGGGTGTAGCTTAAATTCGCACTCATAGTCGCTCTCTTCTGGTCTGATTGTCATTTCAGAAAACTAAAGCCGCGAGGCCACCTTACGGCACCTCGCGACCTGATATTTGAATCGGGCTTGCGCTAACGCCCGCCCACACAGGGCAAAGCGAGAACCAAAGCGTTCTATACTCCGGCTTTTTCCTTTAGCAAGTCCACGCGATTGGTCAACTCCCAGGTAAAGCCGGGCTCGTTTCTGCCGAAATGCCCATAAGCCGAGGCGGGCCGGTAGATGGGGCGCAGAAGATCGAGGGTCTCGATTATCTGCTTGGGTTTTAGCGAAAAGACGTCGCGAATGATCTCGGAGATTTTCATGTCGCTGATCGTGCCGGAACCGAAGGTGTCCACCATCACCGAGACAGGCTCGGCCACGCCGATGGCGTAGGCAAGCTGCACTTCGCACAAATCCGCAAGCCCCGCCGCCACCAGATTCTTGGCGATGTAGCGGGCCATGTAGGACGCCGAACGGTCGACCTTGGAGGGGTCTTTGCCGGAGAACGCGCCGCCGCCGTGGCTGCCGTGGCCGCCGTAGGTGTCGACGATGATCTTTCTGCCGGTGAGCCCGCAGTCGCCCATCGGGCCGCCCACGACAAAGCGCCCGGTGGGGTTGATGTAGTAACGGGTGTCCTTGGTCAAAAGATCGGCGGGAAGCACCGGCTTTATAACCGACTCCATGATGCCCTCAATGATATCTTTCTGGGTTACGTCTGGAGAGTGCTGGGTGCTTATGACCACGGCGTCGATCGCCACCGGCTTTTGGTTCTCGTAGCGGATCGTCACCTGGCTCTTGCCGTCTGGGCGCACAAAGCCGAGCTCGCCGCTCTTTCGCACAGCTGCCAGCTGACGGGTGAGCTTGTGGGCAAAAGAGATCGGCATCGGCATCAGTTCTTCAGTCTCGTTGCAGGCAAAACCGAACATGAGGCCCTGATCGCCAGCGCCCTGCTCGTGTTCTTCGCCTTCGTCTACACCCATGGCGATGTCGGGAGACTGCTTGTCGAGCGAGACGAGCACGGCACAGCATTCGCTGTCGAAACCCAGAGCGGGGTCGTTGTAGCCGATCTCATGGATGGTTTTGCGAACGACATCGGCCATGTCGACATAGCAGTCGGTGGTAACTTCGCCGGCAATGATCGCCATGCCGGTGGTCACCATAGTCTCGCATGCCACACGCGCCTTGGGGTCCAGAGTGAAGATCGCGTCGAGTACCGAATCCGAGATGCAGTCGGCCACCTTGTCGGGATGACCTTCGGTGACACTCTCAGAGGTAAAAAGGTAGTTGTCCAAAGCCATGTTTTTCTCCTACGAAATAATTGAAGGCTGGAAATATTTGCCCCGAAGATTTAATGCGTTTTGCGCTTCAGGTCAAGTTTTCATTTAAAAATCAAGCAGTGCCGCCCTCTTCTCCAAGCGGGTCAAAGAGCCCTGGAAAGTGGGTCCTCACATAGTTTTCGACGTATTCGTGGATCTGCACTGCGGTGTGCATCTCAAGGGCCACCTCGGCCAACTTGGTCGCCTCGTCCAGCGAGGTCTTGCTTATCAGGCGCTTGATGCGCGGTATGGACGCCGCGTGCATGCTGAGCTCGGTCACGCCCAACCCCAGAAGGATCAGGGTGTAGAGATCATCGCCCGCCATCTCGCCACACACCGCCACGGGGATCCCGGCGGCTTTACCGGCGTCTACGGTCATCTTTATCATGCGCAGCACTGCCGGATGGAGCGGCTCGTAGAGGTAGGCGACGTGCTCGTTGACGCGGTCGATTGCGAGTGCATATTGTATCAAGTCGTTGGTGCCGATTGAGAGGAAATCTACTGTTTCTGCTATCTTATCGGCCATTATCGCCGCCGAGGGGACTTCTACCATCGCACCAAATTCGATGTCGCCCTTGAACTTTATTCCCCGCTCGGAGAGCTCGGCTTTAGCCTCCTCGACGATCTGCATCGCCTGCTCCAGCTCGCCCACCCCCGAGATCATGGGGAACATGATCCTTATGTCGCCAAGCTCGGCGGCGCGGATTATCCCCCTCAGCTGCTCTTTGAATATCTCGCGCTCTTGCAGGCAGAGTCTGATCGACCGCAGCCCCAGCGCGGGGTTGCCCTCGTCGGTTATGGGCACGGTGCTGGCCATCTTGTCGCCGCCCAAGTCAAGGGTGCGGATAGTCACCGACCCCTCGACGTTGGTGACCACCTTTTTGTAGGTGGCGTAGTGTTCATCTTCGGTGGGAAGCTTGTCTCTGTTTATATAGAGGAACTCGGTGCGGTAGAGCCCCACCCCTTCGGCCCCGTAGTGTTTGAGATTTTCGAGCTCGTCGAGAAGTTCGATGTTTGCCCGCACCGTCACTTTCTGACCATCAAG
>CAXMSR010000054.1:0-7803 GCA_964195725.1 uncultured Kiloniellaceae bacterium
GCCAGCGAGCATTCCGCCCAGCGCCTCGGCACCAAGCAGAAAGCCGATGATTACGGGGGCTGTAACAGCGGTCATGCCGGGCACGACCATCTTTTTAAGCGCGGCGTTGGTGGAGATGGCTATGCAAGCTTCGGTATCGGGCTTGCCGGTGCCGTCCATGATGCCGGGAATTTCGCGGAACTGACGGCGAACTTCGTTGACCATTTCAGCGGCTGCTTCGCCAACTGCGGTCATCGTCATGGCACCTACCATGAAGGGGATGATGCCGCCCAGAAGCAGGCCGATGACGACGGTCGGGGTGGTGAGGTTGATGACCGTCAGGTTGGCCGCCGAGGAGAAGGCCGCGAAGAGCGCCAGGGCGGTCAGTGCGGCTGAACCGATGGCGAAGCCCTTGCCGATGGCTGCGGTGGTGTTGCCCTGAGAATCGAGCGCGTCGGTGATCTCGCGCACTTCCGGTCCCAAGCCGCCCATTTCGGAGATGCCGCCTGCGTTGTCGGCGATGGGGCCGTAAGCGTCAACGCTCATGGTGACGCCGACTGTGGAGAGCATGCCGACTGCGGCGATGCCGATGCCGTAGAGGCCGGCGAAGTGGTGCGCGCCGTAGATGGCACCGCAGATGAGCAGTACGGGAATCGCGCAGGACTCCATGCCAACGGCCAGGCCGGTGATGATGTTGGTTGCCGGGCCGGTCTCGCTTGCTTCTGCGATACGGATGATGGGGCCGGCTGCGGTGTAGTACTCGGTTACGAGACCGATGCAGATGCCAGCTATGAGGCCGAAGACCACGGCGTAGAAGATGCCCATGTCGAGACCCATCTGGCCGGTCAGGAAGTAGGCACCGCCGACGAGCAGTACGGCGGAGACAAAGGTCACGTTGCGAAGTGCTTTGGCGGGGCCAGAGCTCTCAAAGGCTTTCATGGAGAAGACACCCACGAGGCTGCACACGAGGCCGAGCATGATGATCATGAGCGGGTAGGCCATGTAGCCTGTGACGTTGGCGGTGATCATGGCGGAGGTGGAGGTGGCGGCGATGGCGATCGTCGCGATTACCGAGCCGACATAGGATTCGAAGATGTCGGCGCCCATGCCTGCGGTGTCGCCCACGTTGTCGCCGACGTTGTCGGCGATGGTGGCGGGGTTGCGCGGATCGTCTTCGGGGATACCTGCTTCGACTTTACCGACGAGGTCGGCGCCAACATCGGCTGCCTTGGTGAAGATGCCGCCGCCCACACGAGCAAAGAGCGCGATGGAGGAAGCACCCATTGCAAAGCCGTTGATGTAAATGGCTGATTCCTGGGTACCGAAGTAGTAGTAGAGCACGCCAAGGCCGAGAAGACCCAGGCTGGCTACGGAGAGGCCCATGACGGCGCCACCGGAGAAAGCGGTGTTGAGCGCTTTGGCCATGCCGAACTCACGAGCGGCTTCTGAGGTACGCACGTTGGCGCGCGTTGCGGCCTTCATGCCGAAAAAACCGGCGACCATCGAGCAGCCTGCGCCGCCCAAAAATGCCCACGCGGTGTTGGGGTCGATCTTCCAGAAGAGCAAGAGGAAGACTACGCCGATGAAGATGGCGAGGATTTTGTACTCGCTGGCGAGAAAGACCATCGCGCCGTCATGGATGGCGTCGCCGATCTCCTGCATTTTCTCGTTGCCGGGGGAGAGTTTCTTGATCGAGGCGTAGATGATGGCCGCTGCTGCGAGGCCAACTATGCCCAAGATCGGTGCAAAGGTAGTCAAGTTGCTCAGTTCCATGGCTCCTCCTAATCTAAATGATTGCGTTTGGTATGAAAACGCTGCATTGCCCCAGAGGGACTTTCAATGATTATCGTTTTAACCGCTTCGACACACTTGGAGATAATCTCTTCCACCTCCGGGGCTTGCACTTGCGAAAAGTGGCCCAGAACGTGGTCGGTTATCTCCACCCCTTCCGGGGGCCTGCCGATGCCTATCTTGAGGCGGATAAATTCACCGGTATCCAGCTCTTCTTTAATAGAGCGGATGCCGTTGTGGCCGCCGTGGCCCCCGCCTTCTTTGATGCGCAGGGTGCCAAATTCCAAATCCAGGTCGTCATGTACTACGATGAACCCTTCGGCGTCCAGTTCAAATTCAACCGCCGCCTTTTTCACGGCATGGCCGCTAAGGTTCATATAGGTAAGCGGCTTGAGGAGCAAAAGTTCCTGCTCCTCAAGTTTCGCTCGGGCGTAGAGGGCGTCGTCGCCCCTGACCCAGCCGCCTGCCCCGAGGCTGCGGGCGAGGCGGTCTACTACCATAAAGCCTATATTGTGGCGGGTGCCGATGTAGCGCTCGCCCGGATTGCCGAGCCCCACCACTGCAACGAGGGAGGAAATAGCTTACTCCTCGGTGGATTCTTCCGTTGCCTCTTCACCTTCGACTGCGCCTTCAACACCCTCTTCGCCTTCAACCTCTTCGGCCTCTTCTTCGCTCGGAGGCGCGACGACGGCACAAACGGCCAGGCTGTCGCTGACGAGGAACTTGACGCCTTCGGGCACCTCGAGATCGCTGACGTGGAGCGAGTCGCCGGGGCCCATCTCGGTCACGTCGACGATGATGGCTTCGGGCAGAGCATCGGGCTTGCACGACACCATGATGGAGCGGCGCGCGATCTGCATGATGCCGCCGAGCCTGACGCCTTCGGAGTCGCCCTCCAGGCGGACCGGCACGGTGGTGTAGATCTCGGTGGTCGCCGTATCATTAAAAAAATCGACATGCACGAAGCAGCGCTTGAGCGGGTGCACCTGGGTGGCTTTGACGAGAGTGCGCAGCCCGTCGATATCCTTGTCTTCGCTCTTGAAGCGCAGAAAGACGTTGCGCCCCGCAGAGGTGGTGAGCGCTTTTACCAGCGCGCGCTCTTCAAAGGTTACCATCCTGGGCTCGTACTGATAGCCGTAGACGATTCCGGGGACGAGGCCGGCCGCGCGTACCTTGCGAGCTGCGCCCTTGCCCTGGGTGGTCTTGGTGCTTACGGAGAGTTCCACTTCTGCGTGCATAATATAACTTCCTCTTCTCAACGTTTGTATTACGAAACGGTTTGCTTGCGTTACAAGTTAAGATTCAAAGAGCTGGCTCAAGGAGCCGCGCTGCTGTATGCCCTCGATGGCGCGCGCCAAAAGCGGCGCAACGGAGAGGACTTTAATTTTCGAACATTTTGCGACTGCGCCGCTGAGCTCAATCGTATTTGAGGTGATGAGCTCGGTTATGGGCGACTCCTCTATCCTCTTGACTGCCGGGCCGGAGAGCACCGAGTGGGTAGCCACGGCGTAGACCGAGCGGGCACCGTTGTCTATAAGGGCCTTGGCGGCGTTGGTCAGCGTCCCGGCGGTGTCTACCATGTCGTCGAGCAGGATCGTGTCGAAACCCTCTACTTCGCCGACGATGTGCATTACCTCGCTTACGTTGGCGCGCTCGCGGCGCTTGTCGATTATCGCCAATCCTGCATCGAGCCGCTTGGCAAAAGCACGGGCGCGCTCAACACCACCGGCGTCGGGGCTTACCACCACCAGGTTTTCGCCGTCGAAGCGTTTTTTGATCTCTTTAATCAAGACCGGCGTCGCAAAGAGGTTGTCCACCGGGATGTTGAAAAATCCCTGTATCTGCCCTGCGTGAAGGTCGATGGTGAGCACCCGGTCGGCACCGGCGGTGGTGATGAGATCAGCCACCAGCTTGGCGCTTATCGCTACGCGGGGTCGCACCTTGCGGTCTTGCCGGGCGTAACCATAGTAGGGGATAACTGCCGAGATCGAGCGTGCCGAGGCGCGTTTGAGAGCATCGATCATTATCAACAGCTCCATGAGGTTGTGGTTCGCCGGAGCCGAGGTGGGCTGCACTACGAAGACATCGTAGCCGCGCACGCTCTCTTCTATCTCGACGCTAATTTCGCCGTCGCTAAACTGTTTGACCACTGCCTTGGACAGGGGCCGCCCCAGCTCTTCGCAGATATCTTTGGCGAGAGTGAGGTTGGCGGTTCCACTTAGGATACGAACGTTATCCATCTATGACTTTCCGCGCAAGCGCCGTCCACCGGGGACGCGCTTGACTAGTATAGGGTTGGCAGGGGCGGCAGGGTTCGAACCTACAAATGCCGGGATCAAAACCCGGTGGCTTACCATTTGCCTACGCCCCTGTATATAGTTTCTATCGACAATCAAAGGCGGCAGCTTCATCAAGAGTGCTTACCACTTCTATCCGCCAATGCTGCGGGGCTTGCCCCTTCAGCTTCTCTTTTGCGTCGTTCGCTTTGTCTTCGTCGGGGAAAATGCCAAATGCTGCAGAACCCGACCCAGTCATCATCGACTTTAGCGCACCGACACGATCCAGAACGTCGAGAACGTACGCAATTTCGGGCTCAAGGGTGCGAGCAGCATTTTCCAAATCGTTATGTAGTGCCTCAACGATACCCCTGAAATTGAACTGCCCAATGGTATGGAGGAGGCCTGGGGTTGTCAACCCTATATTGACCTTGGAAAACACTGCGGCCGTAGAAAGGAAAACGCCGGGGTGGATGATCACCATCCAGAGCGGCGCTTCAAAGGTCACCGGAACCACCTTTTCACCGATCCCTTCAACCCACGCCGGGCCTTTGGCGAAAAAAAACGTAACGTCCGCGCCAACTTCAAAGGCAGCTTGGCTTTTGTCCTCTTCACTTAGTGATTGAGAGTACAATTTCTCCAATCCCATAATAGTGGTTGCGGCGTCGCTGGAGCCGCCGCCCATCCCCGCCCCCGAAGGTATGGCTTTATCCACCCGAATGTGGACACCCCCTGCTATTTTCTTGCGCTCGAAGTAAAATTTAGCGGCGCGGTGGCACAGGTTCTCCTCCCCGCCGGGAACGTCGGAAGAGCCCTCGCACGTCACCTCTATCCGCGCTTTAGCCAGGCGCGTGAGCGACACGCGGTCAAAGAGTGAAACGGGGGCCATGAGCGAGCGCAGCTCGTGGTAGCCGTCGGGGCGCTTGCCCACAACCTCAAGGATGAGGTTGACCTTGGCCGGGGCTAGAAGTTCAATGGTCTCGCAGCTCATCGGCAGCTCAAAGCGTTGGTTGTTTTGGGAACATTTTGTCAGCAACAAACGCCCGGCTGTCAGCCGGGCGTTTGTCGATTCAGGAAGTTTAGCGTGAAGCGGTGCCGTCTACAAGGCTTCGGCGAGCTTTCTGCCATATTCGTGGCACTCGGCCAAATCCTCTTCGGTGGGCACCACTTTTACGCGAAGGGGCTCTTCGGGGACTCTGAATTTTAACCCCTTCATGCGCTCGGCGAGCATCTTGGGGCCTTCGCCGCTCCAACCATAGGAGCCAAAGGCCGCGCCGAGCTTCTTTTTCAGCTTTACCGTAGCCAACGAGCTCAAGAGCGCCCAGGTGTGTTCAAGGGCGTCGCCGTTGATGGTACACGAGCCGATCGCCAAACCGTCGGCACCCTCGATCTCGTCGAGCATCAGGGGGATCTCTACCCCTTCGAGGTCGAGAAGCGACACGTCGGCGCCAGCTTGCTTCGCGCCCTCGCTTATCGCCTGGGCCATCTTGCGGGTGTTGCCGTAGGCGCTGGCGTAGAAGACCAGCAGCCGCTTTTTGTCATGCGGCGCGGGCTCGGCGCTCCAGGTGCGGTAGCGACCCAGGTAGCTCTCCAGATTCGAGCGCATCACGGGGCCGTGGCTGGGGCAGATGAACTTCACCCCATCCAGCGCGTCGATCTTGGCCAGCCCGTCGCGCACATACTCCTTGAAGGGGCGCATGATCACCTGGAAGTAGTAGTGAAACGCGTAGTCGTAGTTATCGAGCAGGTCGCTAAAGAGGCGCTCGTCGCAGTAGTGCGCGCCGAGAAAGTCGCAGGTGAAGAGCACGCCGTCTTCTTCGCAGTAGGTGAACATCGTATCGGGCCAGTGAAGATAGGGCGCGACGATAAAGCGAAGCGTGCGCCCACCCAGATCGAGGGTCTCGTCGCCCTTGATTATCATGGCGTCGAACTCGAAGTTGACGATGTTCTTGGCGAACATGTGCCCCGCGCGGGTCATCACCGGCACGGCGTTGGGTGCCGCCTTCATCACGTCGGCAAGGGCCCCGGAGTGGTCGGGCTCCATGTGGTTCATGACGATGTAGTCGATCTTGGCGGGGTCGATTACCTCTCGAAGCCGCTCAAGGTAGCCCTCGGCGTAGCGCCCCTTGGACGTGTCGATGAGGGCGACCTTGTCGTCTCCTACTACCAGATATGAATTATAGGTGGTGCCGTGCTCGGCCTGCATGATCACGTCAAAGTGACGCAGGTCGGGATCTAGCGTGCCCACCCAGTTGATGCCGGGTACTATTTCAACTGCTGACATAAGTCGTTACTCCGCTTCGAAAGCGTCTTTTTCCGACGCCGCACTCGGGGCACTCCCAATCATCGGGAATATCTTCAAAAGAGGTACCGGGTGCCACGCCGTTGTCGGGGTCGCCAGCTTCGGGATCGTAGACATAACCGCAGATTGAGCACACATACTTAGTCATCGTCATTCTCCTGTGAGTCATGTAGTGTTATCATCATGTAGCGTTGCCCTTGTGACCGGGCCAACCACCGAAGAATGCCACCGCCATGAGCGTTTAGCAAGTGGGTGTATGATTATTTTTTCTAAAGGCATGAAAATGACGGGAAACTTTAATTTCTCACCCTTTAGGGCTGTTGTATTTTTGCTGGCGGTGCTAATTGGCCTTGCAGGAGTCTGCCACTCCGAGATGTACAGGTGGGTGGACGAAGCGGGCAAAGTGCATTACACCGACAACCTCTTTAACGTCCCCTCGCAGAACCTGCCTGAAGTTCGCACCTACGAGGAGACGGGCAACGGCAGCGCCAACGGCGAGATTCCGCTGAAAAAGCTGGGCGTGGGCTACGTAGTCGAGGTCCGGCTGAACGCGCTTTACACTGTCAACCTGGTGGTGGACACCGGAGCCTCGATGACGCTAATCAGCCCCTCGGCGCTGGGCGCGGCACAGATCGAACCCACCGAAGGCCGCTCGGTGACCATTCGCACCGCCAACGGCGAGGCCAACGCCAAGCTGGCCAACATCGACTTGATCACCGTGGGTGCGTTCAAGCGCGGCCCCTTTGACGTGGTGGCGCACGACGAGCTGGGCGACGCCGACGGCCTTTTGGGCATGGACTTTCTTGGAAACTACAGGGTAGAGATACTATCGATGGGCCCGACCCTCAAGCTCTCGCCCCAGTGATTGTAAACAGCTACGATTTAACGACAGAGAAACGAAAAAGATGAACGAGATAGTCTCCATCATACTGGCCGCCGGCATGGGCACTCGCATGAAGTCCAAACGCGCCAAGGTGCTGCACCCGCTTTTGGGCAGACCGCTCATCAGCTATCCTGTAGGCGCCTCAAGGCGCGTGGGCGCGCAAACATCGGTGCTCGTTGTGGGCCATCAGGGCGATGAGGTACGCGAAGTCTTTGCCCATGCCCCCGATCTTGCCTTCGCCATACAAGAGAACCAGCGCGGCACCGCCGACGCCGTCGCCAGCGCCAAAAAAGCCCTTGCAGGCTTTACCGGCACCGCGCTCATCCTCTGCGGCGACGTGCCGCTCGTTCGCGCCGAGACGCTGGACAAACTGCTGGCAATCCACGAAGCAGGCTCCAGCCTCGTCACCGTCCTCTCGATGGAGTGCGCTAATCCCACCGGCTACGGACGACTGGTGCGCAGTGCGAAACAAGCACTCACGGCGATTGTAGAAGAGCGCGACGCCTCGGACGAGGAGCGCCTTGTAACCGAAGTCAACACCGGCACCTACGCCGTCGAGCTTCCCTGGCTAT
>CAXMSR010000055.1:0-7772 GCA_964195725.1 uncultured Kiloniellaceae bacterium
GAAAATTCGGGGATGTGCATGGAACGATGGAGTTCGATCCTCAAAACGTAGCCGCCAGCTCTGTAACCCTTGAGTTTGACACCGCAAATTTCAGCACCGGCGTAGAAGATCGCGACAATCACCTGCGCAGCGCCGATTTTCTGGATGCCGAGAACCATCCCAAGATCACCTTTACCAGCACCGCCGTTGAGCAAGTCGGGTGCGGCGACTACAAGGTCACAGGTGAGCTGACAATCCGGGGAATTTTAAAAGAGGTGACGCTGGACGTACATTATCTTGGCAAATGGGACACAGAGTTCTGGGTAGGTGACGAGAACAAAGGGGTGGTCGCCCGCGCGCCGGGTTCGTGGCCAAGGGTGAGATCAACCGCCAGGACTTCGGCGTCAGCTGGCAGAGCCCGCTTGACCGTGGCGGCGTAGTGGTGGGCGACATAATAGAAATCGTCATCGACGCCGAGGCACTGGAAAAGGCACCCTTTGTCAGCGACTTTTACAACGCCCCATAGCTCACACGGATGAGCTCGTTTGAGCGTAACCCGTTTTCATTGTCCGGTTGCAGGGTGTTTTAAAGAAATTGGCGGTCAGCCGATGAACATGGCGTCGCCATAGGAGTAGAACCGGTAGCGCTCTTTTACGGCGTGGTGGTAGGCGTTTAACACCGCCTCTTTGCCGCAGAAAGCGCTTATCAGCATTAAGAGCGTCGATTCGGGCAGATGAAAGTTGGTGACCATCGCGCCGACTACCTTGAATTCAAAACCGGGATAGATAAATATCTCGGTGGAGCCCTCGCCGGGGACGACGCGCCCGCTCTTGCCGCAGTGCTCCAGCACCCTGGTGGCGGTGGTGCCCACCGCGACTACGCGGCGGCCTTCGTCCAGGGCGCGGTTGATTTTTCCGGCGACGCCCGCCTCCAGGTGGTAGCGTTCGCTGTGCATCTTATGATCCGTCACGTCATCGACGCGCACCGGCAGGAAAGTCCCCAGCCCCACATGCAGGGTGACCGCCACCCGCTCAACCCCCTTTTTATCCAGCTCGCCAAATATGTCGTCGGTAAAATGGAGCCCCGCCGTGGGGGCCGCCGCCGAGCCGCGCTTTTCGGGGTGGGCGTAGACGGTCTGGTACCATTCACGGTCCGCCTCACACATCTTGCCTTCGCGGATGTAGGGCGGCAGCGGAATCGCGCCCAGCTGCTCGACCGCCGCGTCGGGGTCCCCCTCGCAATGAAGACGCACGGCGTAGCGCCCGTCGCCGAGCACACGGGTCACCTCCAGCTCCACATCTTCGTCCAGCACGATGCGGGTGCCGACCCTGGAGCGTTTGGAGGCGCGCACCAGCGCTTCCCAGCCGCGCGGCGACTCGCGGGTGAGGAGCAGCACCTCGACCTGACCGCCGGTGGGCTTTCGCCCCAGCAGCCGGGCGGGGATGACGCGGGTGTCGTTTACCACCAGAAGGTCGCCGGGGTTTAAAAGGGTGGGAAGCTGCGCGAAGGCGAGGTCTTCTAGCTGACCGCTCTCGCGTGAAAGCGACAGGAGCCGGCTCGCGTCGCGTGGACGGGCCGGCTCCTGTGCTATCAACTCTTCAGGCAGATCAAAGCTGAAATCGCCTGTCTTCACTATTTGGGGCTATCGCTCTTGATGTAGCGCAGCAGCGGGTCATTGGGCGAAAGGATCAGTATGTCGTCCTTTTTAAAGGCCTTTTGGTAGAGCGCCAGGCTTTTTGTGAAAGCATAGAACTCGGTGTCTTTGCCATACGCCTCAGCGTAGATGCGGGTGGCCTCGGCGTCGCCCAGACCGCGAATCTCCTCGGCTTTGCGGTAGGCTTCGGCCAGGATGATGTCGCGTTCTTTGTCCGCCTGGGAGCGCACTTTGCGGCTGACCTCGTCGCCCTCTGCGCGATAGCGTTTGGCCTGGCGCTGGCGCTCGGCCTGCATGCGCTTGTAGACGTGTTTGGCGTTCTCGGCGGGCAGATCAGCGCGCTTAATGCGCACGTCGGCCACTTCAATGCCGTACTGGGCGGCGGCTTCGTTGGCCTGCTTGCTGACGAGCGCCATGATTTCGGCGCGCTTATTGGCGACGATGTCGATGAGCGTGTACTGACCCAGATGTTCGCGCAAGAGCGAATAGATCATGTCGTCCAGCCGTTCCTGGGCGCGGTAGATCGTCTGCACCTTTTCGTAGAAGAGCAGCGGGTCGATTATGCGCCAGCGGGCGTAGTTGTCGACTTTGAGGTTCTTCTTGTCTTTGGTGATTACCTCGCGTGCCTGGGCGTCGTAGACCTTTAGCCGGGCGTCGTAGAGCACCACCTGATGCATGCTGGGGATGCGGTATTCAATGCCGGGTTGCAGGGGCCACTTTTTGGGCTTGCCAAACTCGAGGAGGATTCCCGTCTGGGTCTCATGGACGGTGTAGAGGGTCATGCTGCCCACCACAGCCGCCAGTATCGCCAGGATCGCTAATATCTTAATAGATTTAATCATCCCCTACTCCTTTCCCGTCGTGAAACTTTTAAGCGGGAGCATCGGAAATACTCCACCCGATTTGGAGTCGGAGACAACTATGCTGGTCTTGCCCAGCACCTCGGCCATCGCGTTGAGATAGAGACGCTTTCTTGTGATCTCCTTGGCCAGCTTGTATTCGTCATAGAGCTTGGTAAAACGTGCGGCGTCGCCCTGAGCTTCTTTTATCTTCGTCTCACGGTAGGCCTGGGCTTCATTGAGGCGCTTTTCGCCTTCGCCGCGAGCCTTGGGGATGATGTCGTTGGCGTAGGCCTCAGCCTGATTCTTCACCGTCTCGCGGTCTTCACGCGCGCTGGCCACGTCGCGAAAGGCGGCGATGACCTGATCGGGCGGGTAGACGTCCTGAAGCTTGACGTTGTGGACGACGATCCCCGCGTCGGAATCGTCGAGGATGAACTGCATAAGATCGAGCGCTTCGACCTGAATGATGTTCTTGGCCTCGGTCAGAACATCGTCGACGCCTCGCCGGCCCAGCACTTCGCGCATCGCCGCTTCAGCCGCGTCGCGCACAAAGACGTTGGGTTTTTCAACGTTAAACAGATACGCTTCGGGGTCCCTGATCTGATACTGGACGATGAACTCGGTGGAGACGATGTTCTCGTCGCCGGTGAGCATCAGCGCCTCGCCGGGGACGGACTGGTAGCGGGCCGGGGGGCCTGCGTCCACCGTGCGAAAGCCGATCTCGATGCGCTTGACCTCTTTGACCTTGGGCAGATAGACCTGCTCGATGGGGAAGGGCAGGTGCCAGTGCAGCCCCGGCTCGGTGTTGCGGTCGTGGCGACCAAAGCGCATCACCACGCCCTGCTCGTCGGTGTTGACGACATAAATGCCCGTCGCCCCCCACAGCGCCGCCAAAATCACAAGCAGCACCACCACAATCCCGCCCGAAAACTTGGGCGTCAACTTCTCCTTCATTTTGTTCAACATCTCTTGGGGGTCGGGGAACTGCTGATTGCCCCTACCGCCTCCGGTACCGAATACGTCGTCGTCCCAACTCATAAGCTCCTCCAAGGGAATTGATTGATTGCTGCATAAAATTTCGCACAAAGCAAACCTAAGGCCTAAGTGGTCGCCAGTCAAGGTATGTCGTCAAGTTTGTGCGCTCAACGCCAACGAATAATACAGTCAGGTATCGGCCCTGACGGTGAGGTAGCCGCTCAGCAAAATCATGGCGCCGCCGATCAGGACAAGCCAGGTGGGCGTCTCTGCCAGAAAAAGCGCCGCCAGCGCTACCGCTCCCAGCGGTTCCACGTAGCCGAGCACCGACGCCGTCTGTGCCCTTACCCGGCGAATGCCCCATAAAAAACAGGAAGCGGCAAAGACCGCGTGAACCGACCCCAAAAGCCCCAATATCGCCCACTGGCCCTCGTCGGGCAGGGGCGCAAACAGAGCCCAGGGAGCCATCCAGAAGCAGACCGCGAGGTTTGTATAAAAGGTCCACGCGAGCACCGGTACGCGCACCGAGAACTTCCTGGCAAACATCAGCGCGAACGCATAGGCCAGCGCGCCCCCCAACCCTACAGCGATCCCCGCAAGATGTGTCGAGCCCAGCTCGCTCCCCACCCCCGGCAGCAAGAGCGCCATCCCCAGCGTCGCCACCGTCAGCGCCACCGGAGCCGAGCGCAATCGCGCCTCGCCTATCACGGCCGGAGCCAGCACCGCCACCAGCACCGGCGCCATATAGTGGGCGAAGATGGCGTTGGCGATGGTAGTAAGCTGCATCGACAGGAAAAAGGTGACGTTGTTGACCATGAAGATCGAGCCGATGACGAAGAGCGCTTTGCCGTGGGGGGGGGGTAGAAAATCCTTGGCGAAGCGCTCTCCCCTGCCAAGCGAACGGGCGAGGTGAACCGCCAGAGACACCACACAGGCGAGTGCGGCGACGTAGAAGGTGATGAGCCCCGCGTCCAGCTGGAGGTCACGCACAAAAACGCCCCAGCTCGACCAGATGGCATAGGCGCAGGCTATCAGCGCCACGCGGCCAAGGTTGGACGCCACCTTCAGCCTTCCACAAGCGAGAGCAGCAGCTTCAGGTCTTCCCAGGCATGGTGTTTGGCGACGGGGTGGCGAAGGAGATAGGCGGGGTGGTAGGTGGCGACGAGGTTGTGCCCGCGCGCCTGTAGCACGCGCCCGCGAAGCCGCCCTATCGGCTCGGCGGAGCCGGTGAGACTTTTGGCGGCGTGCGCGCCCAGCGCACAGATGGCGCGGGGGCGTATGGCGTCGATCTGCTTCCACAGAAATTCGATGCAGGTCGCCACCTCGTCCTCGCGGGGGTCGCGGTTCTGTGGGGGACGGCACTTGACCACGTTGGCGATGTAGACATCTTTGCGCGTCATGCCGATGGCGGCGATCATCCTGTCCAGCAGCTGCCCCGCGCGCCCCACAAAGGGCTCGCCGCGCTTGTCCTCCTCCGCCCCCGGCCCCTCGCCCACAAAGAGGAGCGCGGCGTCGGGGTTGCCCACGCCAAAAACGATGTGGGTGCGCCCCTGACTGAGGCGACAGCGGGTACACTCGCCCAGCTCTTCACGGATGGCTGCGAGCGGCCCGCCCTCGGGCGAGCTGAGGATGGGCAGATCGGCCGGGGGGTTCGTCCCGTCCGCTTGCGCACCCTCTTGCGCCTGCCCTGCGCTCTGGGCGCTGGCGCCCTCGACGACCCACCCCCCCGAGCCCACGGCGAACTCCAGCGTCGCCCCCAGCGAACGCTTCAAATCATCTCGTCCGTCATCGGGGGTCATGTAAAACGCCTCTCACCAAAAACCACATCAGCCCATTACCCTAATCAGCCCCATCAACCCTATCAGCCCCATCAACTTTATCAGATAGCCTGCCCGGAAGTCTTCTCGCTGCGTGGAGTTGCCGACGGCTCGGCCATTATCTCCAGCGCGCGCCCGAGCTGTTTGCGAACATTGCGCGCCGACGCCCTGGTACGCACCGCGCCCACCAGCGCCATCGTCTTGCGCTCGTAGAAGAGGATCGAGCAGCGCTCGCCCTTCTCCTTCACCTGCTGCGCCCAGACGATATAGTCGCTGGCACCGGGGAACATGCCGCTGTACTTTTCTTTCTCCTGAAAATTGCTGCCGGGGTATTTGGAGAAACTGCCGCCACCTGTGCCGCCGGCTCTCTTGCGTGTCCGCTCGACTTCGCGGTTCTCGCGCTCAAAGAACACGACGCTGTACCCCTTCGACAGCAGCACCCCTTCGACCGCAGCGGCGTATTCGTGCTGCCCCGGGTCCTCGTGCGACGAGGAAACGATCAAAAAGTCGGCGTCCTTGTCGATGCCTAACGGTCTGACGGTCAGCTCGTCATAAGCGGGAGACAAGTGGGCGATGCCAAGCTCATCCAGGGCGGCAAAGATATTCTTCTTCACGTTGTCCTGGTTGAAATAGGTCTTCTTGAGGGCGACTACCCTGTTTGAGCGTCCCTCTACGATCCTCACGTCGGCGTACTTGTCCAGCTCGAAATAGACGTAGTAGTCGGCGTCGGGCTTGGGCGCGCGCTTGACCTTCTCCTTGACGGTCATGCCGCTGCCGTAGATCTGGTCCAGGCTCCCGCCCCGCTTGTTGCCTTCCTTGTCGAGGTAATTGTCCTTATCCTCGTACTGGGTGCCGACCCCGGTGTCCATCTTCCCCTTCAGCTCGACCTCGCGGATCGCATACTTGGAGAAATAGGCAGTGCAGCCCGCCGACAAAAACGCGGCCTCCAGCGACCCCATGTACTCTATATCCACGGCTTCTCTTGCCGCGCTGATAACTGCGAAGCTCTTTTTGCAGGGGCTCTGCCCGGCGACCCGCACCACCTTGCTGGAGCAGCCGCCCAGGGTAAACAGAACCGCCAAAAGCAGTAAAAGTGAACCTCTCATCTCTTCCCCCCAACCCTTTAACAAACACCTAGAGGATGACCACCGTGCCGTTGCCAGCCTCTACGGTGCCCACCACCACAGCCTCAATCCCCTCGCCTTGCAGGAGCTCCACCGCCTCGCGCGCGCCCTTTTCAGGGAGCGACGCCAGAAGCCCGCCCGAGGTCTGCGGGTCGCCCACGATAAGGCTTGCGCGCTTGGCGTCGCCGTTTCGCATCGCCAACCTGCACTCGTAGGCGTCCAGGTTCCCCTTTGTACCCGCCGGAATGGTCTTCCTGCTCTTTAACGCCTCGTCCACTCCGTCGAGGAGCGGCAAGGCCGAAAAATCGATGTGCAGCTCGACACCCGACTGGCATGCTATGCCCGCCGCGTGGCCCAGAAGGCCAAAGCCGGTGACATCGGTCAGGGCATTGACGCCAAAACGCTTCAAACAAGCGGCGGCGGCCCTGTTCAGCTGCGTCATCGCCTTGGTTACGCCCGCTATCTGCGCCCTGGTCGCCCTGCCCGCCTTCTCCAGCGAATTAATCAGCCCCGTGCCCAGGGGTTTGGTCAGCACCAGCACGTCGCCCACTTTGGCTCCGGCGTTGGTCAGCACCCGGTCGGGGTGGACTTGTCCGGTGACGGAGAGCCCGAAGACCAGCTCGGGGTTCTCTATAGTATGGCCGCCTACCAGCACCGCGCCCGCTTCGGCGATCTTCGACGCGCCGCCCGCCATTATCTCGCCCACCCGCTCGGGCTCAAGGCCCTTTTTCGGCAGGCAGAGGATGTTCATGGCGGTGAGCGCCTCGCCCCCCATGGCGTAGACATCGCTAAGGGAGTTGGCGGCAGCTATCTGGCCGAAGGTGTAGGGGTCGTCCACCACGGGGGTTATCATATCCACCGTCTGCACCAGCGCGATATCGTCCGTAAGCCGGTAGACGCCCGAGTCGTCACCGGTGGCCAAACCCACCATCACCCGCTCATTGGTGGGCACCGTAAAGCTATTCAGTATCGAGGCCAGGTCCCCTGGCCCGACTTTGGCGGCTCAGCCCGCAGCGCGGGCAAATCCGGTCAATCGCTTCGCCATCTTCTCGCATCCTCTTCAAGTTATACGTCCGGAAACAGCGCATTTGCTGCGGTTCCACATCCTACCTTCAAGCGTGCCCCGTTGTCACGAGCTGTAGCTAAAAGATATGCTAAACTAACTACCGACAAGGAGAACTATGATGAGATTTGACACCTACGGCGAAGGACCGGTGCTGGTTTTGCTGCCGGGGCTGGGTTGCGATTCGCGAATGTGGGGGCCGCTGCTCGACCACTTACCCACCCCCTACACCGTGGTATGCCCCCACATCTGGGAAGCCCCCACCATGGCGGGAGCGGCAAAAAGCGTCGCCGGGATACTCGACGAGCTGGGTGCCGC
>CAXMSR010000056.1:0-7709 GCA_964195725.1 uncultured Kiloniellaceae bacterium
GGAGGTTCACATGAGCCGTGTATCCATCGATTGCCGGGATTACCCTGACGGAACCAACTGCACAGTGGCGCTTTCAGCCGATACGCCTGAAGAGCTGATAGAAGAGTGCGTAGAACATGTCATGCGCGTACACGGGGCCAAAGAGGATACGCCCGAATTGCGCAAAGAGATCTCCAGCGGGTTTAGAAAAGCGTAGCTCTGCATTAAATCATGCAACTGTACAGAGGGCGCATCCGCACAAAGCGGCTGCGCCCTCTGGCTTTACGGGGCAAAACCGGGCCTTCTCCGGCGAGAGGGTTAACCGGCGTCACTCAAACTTTATGGGGGACTGCTCTTTCGTGTTCACATGGAGCGTGAAAATATCAGGGCGGCTATAGTGCCCCGCCACGTCCAGGGCCCGCTTGGCCTCCGCTACTTTTTCGCGATCTATCTCGCAATATAGAATCCCCTCATCCTTGCTCAGCGGCCCTGCTGCGATGCGGCCGCCGGGGGCGATCACAACCGAGTCGCCCGGATTTATCCACTCTTCGTCGTCGGGGTATAGCTCGGCCTTTCCCGGAAAATCGTCTGGTATGTCGCTCCCTTTTAATATATTTCCGCTGCCCACAACCCAGCAGCAGCCTTCCCGGGCGATATGTTGCAGTGTACCAAGCCACCCTTCGCCGCTGTCGTAGGTGGGCGCGATGTAAAGCTCTACGCCCTGCGCGTACAGGGCGTATCTGGCCAGGGGCATGAAATTTTCCCAGCATATTAGCGCCCCGACTCTTCCGGCGGGGGTGTCTACCACCTTTAGCCCCGTGGCGTCTCCAAACCCCCAGACCATCCTCTCGGGATTTGTCGGCATCAATTTGCGGTGCCTGTTCAACAGCTTTCCATCCGGCCCGATGATGACGACGGTATTGTAGAGGGTCGCCCGGCTTAATTTGCCGTCCCTTTCGTCAACACCACACACCACCGTCACCCCGTGTTTGCGCGCGGCATCGAGAAGTGGAGCCAGGTCGTCACTCCCCAGATCGACGGCGTTTTTCAACAGTCTGGCGTGAATCTCCTCGCTCAGCCCCCAGTCGTCTCCGGGGCGCAGCCGCCACACCCAGGCGGGATACCCCGGAATAAACGCCTCGGTAAAGACCACAAGACCAGCGCCATTGGCTGCGGCCTCGCCGACCAGCGATACCGCTTTGGCGATGGTGGCTTCCCTGTCGAGCAAAACGTGTGCTTTCTGAACGATTGCCACCTTAACCATATGGGCATTCCCTTTCGATATTACAGAACATTGCGACCCTGTGCCTTCACCGCAACAAGCATACCTATCCTTATAAAATGTCTAAAGGGGCCAGCCGAAGACCCCGGAACAGGGGTTGACCGGTAACCAGACTACACCGCCCTGCTACAAGAGCCAGTCTACGGGGGTGTGCGTCAACCCGATCGCTTCGGCAACCGCCTGGCAGGTGAGTTTTCCGTCTACGACGTTTACCCCCAGCGCGAGCGCGCTGTTCTCTTTTGCCGCCAGCTGCCACCCCTTGTTCGCCAGCTCCAGAGCGTAGGGCAAGGTGGCGTTGGTGAGCGCCTGGGTCGAGGTCATCGCCACAGCGCCGGGGATATTGGCCACGCAGTAATGAAGCACCCCGTCCACTATATAGGTCGGCTCTTCGTGGGTGGTGGGGCGCGAGGTCTCAAAGCAGCCCCCCTGATCTATCGCCACATCCACGAGCACCGCGCCCTTTTTCATCAACCCCAACATCTTGCGCGTCACCAGCTTGGGCGCTTTGGCTCCCACCACCAGCACCGCGCCTATGACCACGTCGGCTTCGCGCAAAAGTTCGCGCAGCTTTGCCGGACTGGAAAAGAGCGGGATGCAATTGGCTGGCATCACGTCGGACAGATACCGCAAGCGGTCGAGATTCATGTCCAGAAGATATACTCTGGCGCCCATGCCGCACGCCACCTTGGCGGCGTTGTAGCCCACCATGCCGCCGCCCAGCACCACCACCGTACCCGGCGCTACCCCCGGCACGCCACCGAGGAGAACCCCCCTGCCCCCCTGCGCCATCTCAAGGTATTTGGCCCCCTGCTGCGCAGCCATCTTTCCCGCCACCTCGCTCATGGGAGACAGAAGCGGCAGCGAACCATCGGCTTTTTGCACCGTCTCGTAGGCAACACAGGTTGCGCCCGAATCCAGAAGCGCATGGGTCAACTCTTCGTTGGCGGCCAGATGGAGAAAGGTGAAGACTATCTGATCCTCCCGGATAAGGCCGTACTCCGAGGGCTGGGGCTCTTTTACGTGCATCACCATCTGCGAGCGTTCAAAGATCTCGTCGGGTGTTTCGACCACCTCGCCGCCCGCGCTGCGATACTCGTCGTCGCTGTAGCCGCTCTCAACCCCCGCGCCGCGCTGCACCAGCACCTCGTGGCCTCGTGCGCTCAGCACCTCTACACCGGCAGGAATCATGGCTACGCGAAACTCCGAACGCTTAAGCTCTTTTAAAATTCCGACGATCATGGCACCACCTCATATCCATCGGGTTAGCTCTCACCCTCAAAACATGGTTCTCACCCTCTAAACGTATCTTGCTGCGGCGTTGTGTCAATTCACGGGCATACCAAAGGGGTAAACAGCAAATAAAAACGCAACGATATTTTACCAACCCCCCTTGACGAGTTGCCAGGCAGTTGCTATTTCTCTTTTATACAGGGCGCTTAGGTATACACACTATTTTTAAGTAGTTTATCTGCGGTATACCCTTCTTTTTTTCTTTACCTTTACGTATGAATACTGATATATGTTTTACAACTTATTTAATCAATAAAGTCCGGAGGTAATCCCATGAAATGGCGACCTGAAACCATAGCGCTGCACGGCGGGCACACGCCCGACCCCACCACCAGGAGCCGCGCAGTGCCGATATACCAGACCACAAGCTACGTCTTTCAGGACTCGGAAGACGCGGCCTCGCTCTTTGGGCTAAAGCCCGAGGTATGGGCGCCCAGACTGAATCTGAAGACGGAGGGGCTGCGCCCGGAAGACTTCGCCCCCGAGGCCACCGGCAATATCTACACCCGTATAATGAACCCCACCACCGATGTGCTGGAAAAAAGGCTCATGCTCCTCGACGGTGGCGTCGGAGCGCTGGCCTTCAGCTCGGGCTCGGCAGCCATAAGCGCCGCCGTGATGAATATCTCACAGGCTGGCGACCACATCGTAAGCTCGTCAAGCCTCTACGGCGGCACCTACAACCTCTTCAAACACACCCTGGCCCAATACGGCATCGAGACGACTTTTGTCGATTCGAGCGATCTGGCGGCAGTGGCCGCAGCGATCACCGACAAGACCAAGCTCGTCTTCGTCGAATCGATCGGCAACCCCAAGCTGGATGTGCCCGACCTTGAGGCCCTGGCGAAGGTAGCCCACGACGCGGGGATTCCGTTGGTGGTCGACAACACCGTCCCCACGCCGCATCTGCTGCGCCCCTTTGAGCACGGCGCCGACATCGCGGTCTATTCGCTTACAAAATTTTGCGGCGGCCACGGCAACTCCATCGGCGGCGCTATAGTGGATTCGGGCAACTTCGACTGGGCGGCTTCCGACAAGTTCCAGATGATGACCACCCCTGATCCCTCTTATCACGGCATAGTGTGGAACGACGCCGTAGCCCCGGCGGCCTACATCATCCGCGCTCGCACCATCCTCTTGCGTGATATGGGGGCTTGCCTGTCGCCCTTTAACAGCTTTCTCATCCTTCAGGGGTTGGAGACGCTGCACCTTCGGATGGAGCGCCACTGCGACAACGCGCTGGCGGTGGCAGAGTTTCTCACCGACCACCCCAACGTGGACTGGGTCTGCTATCCGGGGATGGAAGAGCACATCAGCCACATCAACGCACTAAAATACCTCGGCGGCTACTTCGGCGCGCTGGTGGGCTTTGGCATCAAAGGCGGCGCAAGCACGGGCAAAAAGTTCATCGACAGCCTCGGGCTCTTCAGCCATCTGGCGAACATCGGCGACGCAAAGTCCCTGGCGATCCACCCCGCCTCAACCACCCACTCACAGCTAAGCGTGGAAGAGCAGGCGTCAGCAGGGGTAACCCCCGATTTTATCCGTCTCTCGGTGGGCATCGAGAACATCGACGACATCCTGGCCGACCTGGATCAGGCGCTCAAAAGCTGAGAAACGTACTTTTTTGAAATTTATGCGGCCCCGGCACTTCACGCCGGGGCCGTTGTGCGTTACATTGCTTTTTTTCAATCGCGCCCCTTTTCCAGGAAGATCCCATGCGCTTGGCGTCACTCATTGCTATCACCCTCTTTTTTGCGCCTCTCTGCACACTTGCGGACGACGCTAGGCTCTCGCTCGATCAAGCCCTGGAGTTGGGGCTCGCGCAACACTACTCCATCTTGGGTGCCAAGGAGGAGATAGTGCGGGTTGAGGGGCTGATAACCGAGGTACGCAGCCAGGTACTGCCGCAGTTTGGGTTGGAAGCCACCGCCTACACCTACTACGACGAGAGCACCTTTGTGCCCGGCCTTAACTCAAGGCAGCGTGATTTTTTTCAGGCAAAGCTCACCGCCAGCCAGCTCCTCTACAGTTGGGGCAAGGCCACCAGCGCCATCGAGGCGGTAAAGATCGAGCGCGAGCGCGCGCAAAAATCCCTTAACACCACCAAGCTTCAGGTGAAGCTCTCAATACACGAAGCCTTTTACGATCTGCTTCTGGCGCATCGGCTTCTGGAGGTCTCCACCCAGCAGGTAGCGCAGCGCACCAAACACCTGGAGGTGGCGCAAAAGCGTTTTGACGCCGGCGTCGCCACCGAGTTCGAGGTGATCCGCTCGCGCTCCCAGCTGGCGAACGCCAAGATACCCCTGATCCGGTCGGCAAACCGCATAAAGCAGCGCGAAGCGCGCCTCAACCACCTGTTGGGCCGCCCCCAGTCAAGCCCCGTCGAGCCCACCGGCAAGCTAGAAGATGGCGGCGGGGTTCAAATGACGCTGGAAGAGCTGGTAACAAGTGCGCTGACCAATCGCCCCGAGCTTCAGGGGATCAGGCTGGCGAGGCGATCGGCCGAGAAGGAAGTCACCATCTACAACGCCCAGAACATGCCGTCTTTCTATGCGTTTGGCGAATACGGCACCGGAGCCGACAGATTCGATGATCTGGGCGAGGAGCGGGAGCAGTGGAGCGCCGGCGTCACCATGAATTTCCCCTTCTTCGACGGCATGCGCACAAGCGGGCAAGTCTCCCAGGCCGCCAGCAGGCTGCGCTCCATCGAGATCGCGACCCTTGACCTGGAGCAGCAGATAACCCTTGAGGCGCGAACGGCGCTTGACGCGATGAACGAAGCCCTTCAGCTGACCAAGGCCAGCAAGGCTGCGATTATCGAGGCCAAACGCGCCCTTGAGATGGCCCTTGTCTCCTTTGAGAATGGAGTGGCCACCACCCTGGACGTGACCGACGCCGAGGTGGGCCTTACAGCTTCGCTCACCAACAAGGCGACCGCGCTACGCGATCTCTCGGCGTCCACCGCCAGGGTGAAAGCTGTGGCAGGGCAACTATAGCCGCACCGCTGTAAAACAGGGCTCGCCAGCCCCTTGAGCAATCTCCCCTTCGACAAAGAGAAGCAGCCCGCAAGCGCTTTATATTTTTTACCCCCTTACCAGAAGAAAACACCCTATCACCGCTTGCTTTCCTGCCTCCTTTCCTGTATAAAAGCCTGCTTCAACCTGGGGCGTTTGACCCCGTAACCCTCCTTGCGCCCGATAACGGCGCTACAGACTCTAGAGGAGAAAAGCATGGCAAAAACCTGGAGAAAGTACGAAACCCTCATCCTGATCGACGCAGGTCTGGGGATGGAGGCGACTGAAGAGTACATCAATCGCTTCCGTGACCAGATCAACAGCGATGGCCGTATGTTAAAGACCGACCGCTGGGGCGTGCGCAACACCGCCTTCGAGATCAAACACCACACAAAGGCCTACTACCTGCTCCTTGAGTACGGTGGCGAAGGCATCGTGTCCACCAATCTTGAGCACTCGCTCAACCTTCTGGACTCCATCATCAAGTTCCAGACCATCAAGCTGGCCCAGGGTATCGACCCCGAAGATCTTCCGACCGAAGAAGAGAACGTGATCCCCGAAGAGCCCGCAGCTGAAGAAGCCGCCGCCGAAGCACCTGCCGCCGCCGAAGCACCTGCTGCCGCCGAAGCGCCTGCTGCTGCCGAAGAAGCCCCGGCTGAAGAGACCGCCGAAAAAGAAGCTCCTGCCGCCAAAGAGGCCGTCGTCGAAGAGACCGTGGTTGAAGCAGCCGAGCCGAAGGCTGACGAAGAGGCCGCCGAGAAAGAGTAGTTCCTCTCGTGCGCTCAACCCTTTGTCAAACGTAATTCACTAATAAGAGCTTGATAGAAGAGCTTGAAAGTTTAGGAGATATAAAATGGGATTTGGCGGAAAACGCGGCTCGCGCCGCAAAAAAGTTTGCCGTTTCTGCACTACCCCCGATGTGGTCCTTGATTATAAAGACCCCACCGTTTTGAACCAGTTTCTGACCGAGCGCGGCAAAATCGTGCCCAGCCGCATCAGCGGCACCTGTGCAATGCACCAGCGCCGTCTGGCCCTGGCGATCAAGCGCGCCCGCAACGTCGCGCTGCTGCCTTTTACCGGCAATCTGGGCGGTTGAGAAGCTACCCGGCCAATAAAGTGGGCATAGCGCTCGCGGCATCGCTGTTGTCTGCGACGCTCTTTGGCTCTATAGCGTTCATCTGGCCGTTGGGCTTTGCGGCGGCGCTATTGTCGCCGCTCCCCATGGCGTTTGCCGGATGGCGCGGCCCGCTCGGCCTGGCCCTCGTAGCATTGGCTATTGCCGCAGTACCTCTGGCGGCGCTTATTGGCCTCGGAGCCGGGTTTGAGTATCTGGCGCAGTTTGGCCTTGCCGGACTGCTCATGGGGTATGGAATACGCAACAAATGGTCCGCACACCTCACCATCGGCGTCTACGCCGGTTGTGGGCTGGCAGGCTTTGCAGTGCTGATAGGGATGGAGTCGATCTCACTGGGGGTCACACCCCTGGAACTTATCAGTATGTTATCAACCGAATGGACCGCTCCGCTGCGCGAGGCGCTCTTGACGGATCAGCTGGACGCCGAAACTCTGGCCTCCACGCAGTTGATGCTGGACGAACTTGAGCAGACGGTGGTCTCGATACCGTTTGGACTGCTGGCGGGCATCGGACTCTTTACCGGCTGGATGAACGCCATGGTTTTCAGGAGGTTTCTGACGGCTCGCGGTCATTTGCAACAGCGATGGACCACCTGGAGCGCCCCTGAAAGCTGGATATGGGGGCTCATCGTGGCGGGTGCCATGACCTTGGTCGGAGATGAAACGATCTCCGCCGTGGGCTACAACCTGCTGATACCGATGGTGTTGGTCTATTTTTTCCAGGGACTGGCGATAATCCAGAACCTGTTCGAGGCGCGCTCGGCCCCACGCTTTTTCAGGGCCATGCTCTTTGCGCTGATATTTTTACAGATGCATACAATGGTAATATTCGTGGCCGTGGCAGGCGCATTTGACCAGTGGTTGGATTATCGAACCAGGTTATCGCCCCAGGCCGACACAACAGGCTGAAACTACTTAACGGTTTCCTTCCCCTTTTGGAGGAAAAAACGATGAAATTAATTCTGAACGAAACAGTCGCCAACCTCGGCACCGTGGGCGATGTGGTA
>CAXMSR010000057.1:0-7647 GCA_964195725.1 uncultured Kiloniellaceae bacterium
ATGTCGAGATCGACGGTGCGCGGCCCGTCGGCGACGAGCCGACGCCTGCCGAGCTCCAGCTCGATCTCTAAAAGCGCTTCCATCAGCTCGCGGGGCAAAAGGGTAGTCTCAAGAGCGATCGCGCCGTTTAAAAAATCGGGCTGCGCCGGGGTGCCGTCGCTGTTTAGAGGCCCGCCCACCGGGGTTGTCCGGTAGAGCGGCGACGCTGCCGTGACGGCAACGCCTGCGAGCGCGTCGATCATCCTCACCGCTTCGGCGAGGTTTTGCTCTACGTCGCCGACGTTTCCGCCGATGGCTACGTGTACCGTCTCCACCATTTACGCGCGGCCCATTTTGCTAGACGAGGCCAGCGGTCTTCATCCGCGCCACGGCTTCCAGGAGGCGCTCTTCGGGTAGGCAGAGCGTCATGCGCACGTAGCCTTCGCCGTGTTCGCCAAAGCCGGTGCCGGGGGTGGCTACCACGCCCGCCTTCTGGAGAAAGTCGGTGGCGAACTCCGCCGAGCTTCTGCCCTCGGGCACCGGGAACCAGACGTACAGCGATGCTTCGGGGGAGCTTACCTTGATCCCTGCTGAGCGAAGCCCCTCCACCAGCACATCGCGGCGGCGGCGATAGATGTCGCGCAGCCCGTCTAGCTGGGTCTGGTCGCCCTCCAGCGCCTCGATCCCGGCGATTTGTAACGCCTCGAACTGGCCCGAGTCGATGTTGGTCTTGATCTTGCCCAGCCCTGCAATGACGTCTTTGTTGCCCACGCAAAAGGCCACGCGCCAGCCGCACATGTTGTAGGTCTTGGAGAGGCTGTGAAATTCGATGCCCACTTCCTTTGCGCCGTCCACCTCCATGAAGCTGATCGGCTTATCGTCACCAAAATAGAGCTCGGTGTAAGCGGCGTCGTGGCAGACGATGATGTTGTGCTTTTTGGCGTAGGCAACCGTGCGGTCGAAAAAGGCGTGGTCGGCCAGCGCGGCGGTGGGGTTGTTGGGGTAGTTCAGAAACATCAGCTTCGAGTTCGCTGACACGTCATCGGGGATGAGCTCGTAGTCGGGCAGGTAGCCGTTTTTTTCCAGCAGCGGCATGAAGTAGGAGCGCCCTCCGGCAAAGAGGGTGCCGATGTTGTAGACCGGGTAGGCGGGGTCGGGCATCAGGTTGATGTCGCCGGGGTCGGTAAAAGCAAGGCTGATGTGCGAGATTCCCTCTTTGGAGCCTATCAGGTTGACCACCTCGGTGGCCGGGTCCAGCACTACGTCAAAGCGCGCCTTGTACCAGTTGGCGACCGCTTCGCGAAAAACAGCGAGCCCCTGGTAGGAGGGGTACTTGTGGTAGCCGGGGTTGGCGGCGGCCTCTTGGAGTTTGGCCACGATGTTGCCGAAGGTGGGCATGTCGGGGTCCCCCACGCCCAGATCAATGACGTCTACACCCTTGGCGCGCTCAGCCGATTTGGCGCGGTCGATCTCGGCGAAGAGGTAGGGCGGCAGCTCGGCCACTCTTTTAGCTAATTTGATATCCATGAATTCTCCCTCGAAAGTCGGTCTATGCGGCGAAGGCCAAAGAGTCCGCCGATATATTTACACGTTTTAATTGCCGGTTTAAATTCAGCTACTTAACTAAGGCCCAGTAGCTCCATCATGTCATGCACGCCCGGTTCTTGCGTCGGCAGCCACAGTGCTGCGCGAATGGCGCCGCGCGCAAACGTCTCGCGGCTGGTGGCCTTGTGGGTAAGCTCGACCCGCTCGCCCAGCCCGCCGAAGATGACGGTGTGGTCCCCCACCACGTCGCCTGCGCGGATGGCATGTACGCCAATCTCGCGCCGGGTGCGCTCGCCCACCAGCCCTTCGCGTCCGTAGACGCCGACACCGTCGTCGGCCATATCGCGCCCCAACGCCTTGGCGGCAGAGTCGGCCAGCCACACGGCAGAGCCCGACGGCGAATCTTTTTTGAAGCGATGGTGCGTCTCGACTATCTCGACGTCAAAATCATCGCCGAGCATCATTGCCGCGTCGTGGACGAGCTTGAAGAGCACGTTCATCCCCACGCTCATGTTGGGGGCGAAAAAGACGCGAGTGGCCGTGGTGGCCCGGATCGCGCTCTTCTCCTCTTCGTTAAAGCCGGTGGAGGCGATGATGATGCCCACGCCCGCGTCGCAAGCTATCTTCAGGTGGGCCATCGAGGCCGCAGCCGAGGTAAAATCGATGATGACGTCGGCGTCTTTACCGGCCAGCGCGTCGTCCAACCCGGCGGAGATATTCACTCCCAGCGCGCCGATGCCCGCCACTTCGCCTGCATCTTGGCCCACGGTGGGGTTGTCGCCGTGCTCGGCCGCGCCGACAAGGGTCAGCCCTTCGGTCTCGGTGACGAGGTTGATTATCTGCCTGCCCATGCGTCCGGCTGCGCCGGTGACTACGGTGCGGATCATATTATACGGGTCCCTATATGAGGCCGTAGTCGCTAAGCGCACCCTGGAGGGTGGCGCGACTGGCGTCGGTCAATTTGCACAACGGCAGGCGGAACTCTTCGTCCATGCGGCCCATAAGCGCCAGCGCGGTCTTTACCGGGATGGGGTTGGTCTCGACAAAGAGCGCCTTAATCAGCGGCAGCATCTTGAAATGCAGGCTGCGGGCTTTTTCAATGTCGCCAGCCCCGAAGGCGCTGACCATCCCCGCCATGTCGGCGGGAGCGATGTTGGAGATCACCGATATGGTGCCCACGCCGCCAAGGGCTAGCTGAGGCAGTACGGTGGGGTCGTCGCCGGAGAGGAGCGCAAAATCGTCGGGGCAGAGCTTTTTGATCCAGCCCGCTTTTTCCATAGAGCCTGTGGCTTCCTTGATCCCCACCACTTCTGGTATCGCGGCGATCGCTGCCACCGTCTCGGGGGCCATATCGACACTGGTGCGCCCCGGCACGTTGTAGGCGATGATCGGGATATTGGACGCTGCTGCTATCTCTTTAAAGTGCGCCACCATCCCCGCAGGGGTGGGTTTGTTGTAGTAGGGCGTGATGATGAGCGCCGCGTCGGCGCCCGCTGATTTTGCGAACTTCGCCAGCTCCACCGCCTCGGCGGTGTTGTTGGAGCCCGCTCCGGCGATGACCGGGACGCGACCACGGGCCTCGTCGATGGCTATCTCGATGACGCGGCGGTGCTCTGCGTGGCTGAGGGTGGCCGATTCGCCGGTGGTGCCGCAGGGCACAACACCGTTGATCCCTTCGCTTATCTGCCAGTCTATATGGTTGCGGTACGACTCTTCGTCTAGCGAGCCATTGCGAAACGGTGTAACAAGGGCTGTAAATGCTCCGCGAAACATCTCATTCTCCTTGGGCAAGCCTTGAATTCGTTTGCCTTGAACGCCCCCGGGGGGCTTAGCCGTTAATTGTTGGCCGAAGGCGTGGTATTATCGGCCTTATAGCGCTTGAAGGTGGGCTTCGTCAGTGGTGCGCGCCGGATAAAGCGGCGTTTAATCGGACGAAGCCGAGGGGCAACCCGCACAAGCGGGTTTAGAATCCGATTTGCTGCAAGAGCCACTACCGTAGTCGCTCTTGTACCAACCGGAACCCTTCAGCGCAAAAGAGCTTCGCGAGATGAGTTTTCCTACGGGGCCCTTGCCGCAGCGGGGGCACTCGTCGAGTTTCGGGTCGGAAAATTTGCGCATAAGCTCAAACTGTTCTTCACAAGCTTCGCATCTGTACTCGTACACGGGCATTTTTTTGAATCCTCCAGAAATGGCGCTGCAAAATGGTAAATCGAACACGAGAATATAACACCGGTAACGCGCCGAAGCAAACCGGCCGTACGCAAAAACCCTGGTGGTTTACCGGCGAAGGCGTAACGCTGGGCGGCGGGATGCTAAACCTGGCGCTTGGATTTCTGAAAATACTCGCCGGGGTGGTGGGCCAGTCCGGCGTGCTTTTGGCCGATGGGCTGCATTCGTTTTCCGACCTGGCCACCGACGTGGTGGTGCTGGTGGGCTACCGCTTTGGCCGAATGCCCAGAGACGAGGGCCACCCCTACGGCCATGGAAAGATAGAGACGCTCTCCACCCTCGTCATGGGGGGCGTGGTGGCGCTGGTGGGCGTCGGGCTTACCGTAAACGCCGTAATAACCCTTGGCGGCGAACCCACAACTTCCACGCCGGGGCTGGTGGCGCTCGTCGCCGCCGCGCTCTCGGTGGTGGTCAAAGAGGGGCTCTACCAGTGGACGGCGTTTGTGGCGCGCGACTGCGACAGCCGCCTCATCCTCTCCAACGCCTGGCACCACCGCACCGACGCCATCTCGTCGGTGGCGGCGCTGGCCGGGGTCTTTGGCGCGCGAAACGGCTACCACTGGGCCGACCCGGCGGCGACGCTGGTGGTGGGCGGCTTCATCCTCAAGGTCGGCTGGGATCTGGGCTGGCCCGCCTTTAAAGACCTCACCGACGCCACGGTGGGCGACGATCTTCTAAAAGAGATCGGGGCGGTGGTGGCCTCGGTTGAGGGCGTCGAGGGCTACCACTCGGTGCGCGCCCGGCGCGCCGGGGGCGATATTCGGGTAGACGTGGACATTGAGGTCGCCCCCGATCTGAACGTAGTGCAGGGCCACGACGTTGCCCGCGCCGTCTCCAGAGCCCTGCACACCCGGATAAAGAACGTGCGCGACACGATGTTACACGTCGAGCCGGTGGGCGCGCGCGACGGGATCTACCGCGACGAGCTCCGGGCAACCACCGTCGCCAGGGCCAAAGAGCTGGCCGCCGCCGACCCCGACGTTATGGGTGTGCACGGCGTGCGCATCATTCCGCTAGAGACGGGGTACCTCTTAAACCTCGACATCGAGGTGTCGCCCAGCCTCACCGTCCAGCAATCGCACCGGATAGCCCACCGCATAAAACAGGGCGTTAAAGCTATGGAGGGCGTCGCCGACGCCGTCATCCACGTAGACATTCACGGCGACGAATAAGGCGATTTTTTACGCGCCAGCACACAACACGGCAGTACGGCAGTACAGTAAAGCCCCTACGCCAACAGCATCTTGGCCAAGAGCATAACCGCTATGGCGGCCAAGAGCAGGTAGACGCCCTTGGCGAACCGCTTTGCCGAGAGGCGGCGGTGGATGCGGTTGCCTATCCAGATACCCGCAAAGACCACCGGCAGCACCGTCAGATACAGCTGCCCCACCTGTCGCGTCCACAGCCCCACTGCGGCGTGCCCACCCACTATCATCAGCCCCGACAAGAGAAAATAGCCCTGCAGCGTGGCGCGAAACTCGCCAGGCGTCCAGCGCCGAAGCGAGCCATAGATCACCACCGGCGGGCCGTTGGTGTTGTAGGCTCCGCCAAGAACACCCGCCACAAAGCCGAAGAGATACGAAGACTTGTCAGTCTTTAGCCTCGGCCCCTCGGAGTTTGACAACTGGTAGAGGGCGAAGCCCAGCAGCAGCACCGCCAGCGCCAGCTCCATCGTCGCTTCGTGCACGCCCTTTAAAAGGGTGAGCCCGATGGGAATGCCCACCATCGTCGAGGCGATAAGCTTGGCGGCGGCCCCCAGCTTGACGGCGCGGTAGCTGCCGAGCAGGATCGTAATCGCCATCGTACAGGCGATCAGCGCCACCAGCGGGGTGGCGGTCTTTAACCCCACCACCATCACCAGCAGCGGCATCGCCACCAGGGCGTCGCCAAAACCAAAAGTGGCGCGCACCAGCGTGGCAAACGCCACAATCGCCAGCACCCAAAGTGTAGTCGGGTCGATCAAAGCGTCCACTGCCCGGCCCCTCTTCTGTTATCTCAGTTTGAGTTTTAATCTATTTTCGTCAGCGGGCTCGGCGGGCGGCAGCGCACCGTGGTTCCAGCGATATATAAGCCTGCAAGAGGTGCAGCGGTTATCGGTGGGTACATACTCCACAAGCTCCAGCCGGTGATCGTAGCCACGGGCAAAAGCCTTTTCCCCGCCGCAGCTTAACAGATCGGCCAGGGCGGTGGGCAGCTCTGAATTGTGATAGAGGGTGGGGTAATCGCAGCGCGCAACCGTAAGGGTAAGCTCGTCGCCGAGGATGGCGGCGTCGGCCATCGCCAGCCCACCGTCATTTTTCCGGGCGCTAAAAGCCTTGATGAAGTGCTCAAGGCTCGTTTGGCCCTCGGCGGCAAAAGCGGCGCGGGCGGCGCGGCGTCCCGTAGCGGCGTTCTCGGCGCTGATCGCCTCGCACAAGAGCTTCTCCGCCGTCTCGCAGCCCAGCGTCTCGCTAAGCTCGTCCCAGAGCCGGGCGATAACGCGGACATCCTCGCGGCGGTTGGGCATCAGAGCCTCCACGCGGTTCATCAGGAGGGCTCCGCTGGCGCGTAGCGCTGGCACAGAGCAGGCGCGATCAGCCCCTGCTCGTCCCGACGGCTCCGACATTCCGGCGCGTTCCGCTCGTCAGTTTTCAGCTCGTCAGTCTTCAGCTTGCTAACCCGTACCGACCGCACATCTTTGTTCCCTCCAGCGTTGAGCAGCAAATGAACCCCCGACCAAAGTTGGCCGACAACTCCACACTATAGTTGATTCTACCAGAGAAGGGCGGGGAATGCGGGGGATTCCGCCCAGGAAGGGGCTTGGGGCTTCATTTTGTATTGGGGCAAGGATGGTATGGAGTCCGCCTCGATGAGGCGGGTTTTCTGGTTGCTTCGAGGCAAAGTTCAACTTCAAAGGCGTTTCGCCACGCCACTTCGTGGCTACGGGCGACCAAGGAGGAATGACGCGATCCCTCCTTTGGAGTTATCAGGCTTTGCCTGAAACTAAAAAGTGTCTGGTAACGCGGGACAAGTCCCGCTGGGCCGCGCCCCTGATTGGCTCCATGCCCTTCGGGCACCGTTCGCTCTTTTCTTTTGTAAGGTGTGCGTCCGAAACTCGGTCGCGACCGATCTGCGGCACCTACAACCTCTGCTTTCCACCCTTCCTCAGACAGCGGACACACGGGCTCTGTCTGGTAGTCGCTCACTTGTTCGCCAAACGGGGGGAGTGGGGCGGAGCCCCAACGAAGTTCAGAAACGGGTCAAGGACAAAAGCGGGCTCGACGGTGAAGCTGGCTCGGAGGTAGTTTGATTATGTAAATGTTCAAATGCCAGACTTGGACCCAATTCACCCTCAAGCCAGTTCTATCCTTCATCTGTCTCGTTGTATTTAGGGTTTTCACCACTATGCCCACGCTTATATGTTTCAAGTTGCTCTGTTTCTTTTTTTTCTGCCCCTTCTTTGGTCATTTTCCGTGATGTAATATTCATCTGTGTGAATTCTTTTCCATCTGCGTCATGCTCTTCTTGGCGACGTTCTGGGTCATTTGTCGTCCCACGATAAACAACTTTTTTTCCATCTTTCAATTCATAAGTCACGGTGTCTCTTTTTTTTACCATTTTAATCTCCACTTCGTTAAATTGTTCGAAAATATGCTTGTTCATTCAAATTCATACAGTCAAACCTGCTACGGGACCGCCCCAAACGTAGTTGCCATCAATCCAGCATCCTGTATACATTCATACCTCCGAAAATTTGTCAGCTAGAGCTCTTCGCTAGGTAAGTTCTGGCCCCACATTATCAACAAACAAAAAAACGGGGGCGGGGCAGTTTGTAACTACTCCGCCCCGTGCGTTTGATTTATTTTAGGGGCTGTCCTAGTTAACGAGAATTATCTAGGATGGGATCATGAGGAA
>CAXMSR010000058.1:0-7611 GCA_964195725.1 uncultured Kiloniellaceae bacterium
GTGGTGCGTTGCGCCGCCCTGAACCCGGCGTCCTTGATCAGCTCCACGAGCCGGTTGCGATCGACCCGGAACTTCACTCCGGCGGCGGCCACGACGTTCTCTTCCAGCATCGTCGAGCCCATGTCGTTGGCACCGAACTTTAGCGACACCTGCGCCACCTTGTCGCCCTGGGTCACCCACGAAGCCTGGAGGTTGTCCACGTTGTCCAGCACCAGCCGCGAGACGGCCAGCACACGCAGGTAGCGCACCGCCCCCACCGATTTTGCCCCGCTCTCCAGCCCCAACTCGGTGTTATCGGGCTGAAAGCTCCAGGGGATAAAAGCGGTAAAGCCGCCGGTGAGATCCTGAATGTCGCGCACCCTGAAGAGGTGCTCGATTACCTCTTCGTCGGTCTCGTCCGAGCCGAACATCATCGTGGCGCTGGTGCCCATGCCCAAGCGCTGGGCGGCCTCCATCACGTCACTCCACTCGCGCCAGCCGATCTTGTTGGGGCTTATGCTCTTGCGCACGCGATCGACCAGCACCTCGGCCCCGCCTCCGGGGATCGATTCAAGCCCGGCAGCGTGAAGCCGCTTTAAGGTCGCCTCCATTTCCAGCCCCGACACCTTTGCGATGTTGACCACCTCGGCGGGCGACAGGCTGTGCAGGCGGACACCCGGATATTCGCGTTTAATGGCGCGAAAAAGCTCCTCGAACCACTCCACCCCCAGGTCGGGATGGAGCCCGCCCTGCATCAACACCTGAGTCCCGCCAAGGGCCACCATCTCGCCGACCTTCTCCAACACCTCTTCGGTGGTCAGAAGGTACCCTTCCGGGTCTTCCGGCTTGCGAAAAAAAGCGCAAAAACGGCACTGGCAAGTGCAGACGTTGGAGTAGTTGATGTTGCGGTCGATCACAAAGGCGACGATCCCCTCGGGGTGTTTGTCGCGCCGCACGCGGTCGGCCCGTTTGCCCAGGGAGAGAAAATCCTCCTCGCGCAAGAGCCTTAGGGCCTCTGCCCGATTTATGCGATCGGCGCGATCGGCACTTGCGCTATCGGTGCGGGCGCTTTCGGTGTTTTGCAGATCAGCCACGGGGGTACTCCTTTAGCGCGGTGTAGACCGAGTCGCGCTCGACGGCGGTTTTGCCCGCCTCGTGTATCAACCCGATCAGCTCGGTGCGCGTCATGCGCTCTTTGGTAGCGGCTCCGGCGTCGTGGGCTATCTTCTCCTCTTCCACCGTGCCGTCCAGATCGTCGGCCCCGAAGTTGAGGCTCACCTGGGAGATTTTTTCGCCCAGCATCACCCAGTAGCTCTTCATGTGGTCGAAGTTGTCGAGAAAGAGCCTCGCCACGGCGATCGTCTTCAGGTCGTCAAACCCCGTGGTGGGCGAGCCGCTGGCCTGCTCGGAGAGCTCGGAGTGTTTGGGCTGAAACGCCAGGGGAATAAACGCCATAAAGCCGCCGGTGCGGTCTTGCAGCTCGCGCAGCCGGGCCATGTGTACGACGCGATCGTACATCGACTCCACATGTCCGTAGAGCATGGTGGCGTTGGAGCGAAGCCCCAGCCGGTGGGCGATCTCCATAATTTCGAGCCAGCGCGTGCCGCTTATCTTCTCGGGGCAGATGCGCTTGCGGGTCGCCTCTTCCAGTATCTCGGCTCCGCCGCCTGGCATCGAGTCGAGGCCGGAGTCGATGAGCCGCTCAAGCGTCGCCTCAATGGTTATTCCACCTGTTTGGCCGGTCTTGGCAGAGTTGGCGGTCTTGGCGAAGTGCTCGATCTCCACCGCCGTGAACCCTTTGATCTTGAGCGACGGGCACTCGCGCTTTACCGCCGTCAGCGTGTCGCAGTACCAGTCCAGCGTCATGGTGGGGTGCAGGCCGCCGACTATGTGTATCTCGGTGGCGCCGTCGGCTGCGGCCTTTTTGGCGCGGCTTAGTACCTCGTCGGCGCTCATCTCGTAAGCGCCCTCTTCGCCCTCGCTCTTGGAGAAGGCGCAAAACGCGCAGCGGCTAAGGCAGATATTGGTGGGGTTTATGTGGCGGTTGACGTTGAAAAAGACGCGGTTGCCGTTCTTGGCGACGTTCACCCGGTCGGCAAGCTCGCCCAGCTCCAGAAGGTCGGCCCCCTCGAAGAGAAAGAGCGCGTCTTTTTCGCTAAGCCGCTCGCCCCGGTCCACCTTGGCGGTTATGTCTCTCATCTGTATCAATGGTCAGCCCTAGAGTAGATCGATAAAGGTGGCGACAAAGATCACCACGCTGATAACACCGTTCATCGTGAAAAACGCGGCGTCCATACGGCTAAGATCGTTGGGGGTCACCAACGAATGCTCGTAGAGGATGAGGTAGGCCACCACGGCCAGCCCGATGAAGTACCAGAGCCACAGGCCAAAGATGAAGAACTGGACGACGAGCAGCGCAAGCATCGCATAGTGGAGGCGCTCGGCCAACTTCAACGAGCCCGAAACCCCCAGACGGACGGGGAGCGAATGGAGCCCCTTCTCGCGGTCATGCTTCAGGTCTTGCAGCGCGTAGAGCACATCGAAACCCGCCACCCAGACGATCACCGCCAGCGCCAGCGGCAGTATCTTCCAGCTGAACTCGCCGGTGACGGCGATCCATGCGCCTATGGGGGCGGCGGCCAGACAGACGCCCAGCACATAGTGGCACAGCTCGGTAAATCGCTTTGTATAGGGATAGACAAAAAGCACCGCCAACGCCACCGGGGCGAGCTTTAAGCAGAGCGGGTTTAACATCCACGCAGCAAAAAGGAGCGCCGCCACGCTTGTCGCCAGCATAAGCCACGCCTCGGTGCCGGTGACCTTGCCCGCCGGGAGCTGGCGCTCGGCGGTGCGCGGGTTGGCCGCGTCGATCTTCCAGTCGGCGATGCGGTTAAAGGTCATCGCCGCCGTTCGCGCGCCCACCATCGCCACGACCACCCAAAAGATCACCCCCAACGGGGGCAGGCCGTCGGCAGCCAGCACCATGCCGGTGAGCGCGAAGGGGAGAGCGAAGATTGTGTGGGAGAACTTTATCATTTCAAGCAGCTGAAAAAGGCTGCCTTTTTCGGATGATTCCATGTTGCCGGTGTCCTATCGATTAAACATGTCAGGCAATTTAAACATATCGGGCAATTTAAGCTTGTCGGGCAATCCAAGCGCATCGGCCACAAAAGGCGCTCTGCGCCTGACATGCACAAAGTGGCGACGACGTACCTCCTGCCGTCTCTACCGCATAACGATACAGTTCAGGGTGCGGGGTTTTGCGGCTTCACCAGCCCCGGCCAAGCGGGATACTCGCTATTCCAGTATCTCAAGTGCGTGCCGGGCGGCGTTTTGTTCCGCTTCTTTTTTGCTGTGGCCGCGCCCGCGCTCAAGGCACCGCTTGTCCACCAACACCTCGACCACGAAGACGCGGTTGTGATCGGGCCCGGTGGACTCGACCTGACGATAGGTGGGCGCTTTCTTGTAGCGCGCCTGACAATATTCCTGCAAGCGCGTCTTGTAGTCGCGCGCGATGACCGAGGTGCCGCCCTCGTCGATGACCGGCGCGAAGATCGACTCCACCAGATTGTAGGCGAGGCCGAAACCGCCGTCGAGATAGACCGCCCCCACCAGCGCCTCAAAGGCGTTGGCCAGGATCGATGATTTGTCTTCGCCGCCGCTCTGCTGCTCGCCCTTGCCCAGAAGGATGGCCCCCCCCAGATCAAGGGCGCGTGCGGCGCGCGCCAGCGTATCTTCCTTCACCAGAAAGGCGCGAACACGGGTCATGTCGCCCTCGTCTAGCTGGGGCTCAAGTTCGTAGAGCACCCCGGCCACCGCCAGATCGAGGACCGAATCGCCGAGAAACTCCAACCGCTCGTTGTGCTGATCGGGGATTCCCTCTTCGTTGGCGTAGGATTTGTGAATCAGGGCCAGATCAAGTAGCTCGGCGTCGTCGAAGAGGTAGCCGAGATCCTCTTCCAGAGCCCGGAGTTGTTCGCGTCGATGCATGTTTATCATTGGTTGTTCTCCACCGCCCGTGTAGTCAAAACCTCTGCGGTCAGGCGCTCACCATCCCATCCTACCAGACGCACGGGGATTTGCGTAACGGGTAATGACCCCTGCCACTCCAAATCGACCTCGATGTAGTTCGCGGTGCGCGCCCGCACCAGCCGCTTTTGCGCGCCAGCGCCCTCGTTTAAAAACCGCTCGGCCAGCACCGTGGTCGTCTGCCCGACATGCGAACGGTAGAAAGCTTCTCTCTTTTCGCGCGCCAGCGTCCGCAGCACAGCGCCGCGCCGCTTTATCTCGGCATCGGCCACCCTGCCCTCCATCGCAAAGGCGCGGGTGCCCTTGCGGGGGCTATAGGGGAAGACGTGGAGGTAGCAAAAATCCAGCGCCTCCAGAAGGGCGAGCGTCTCGTTAAACTCCGCCTCGGTCTCTCCCGGAAAACCGACAATGACGTCAAACCCCAGGCACACCCCTTCGATGCGCTCAAGCGCGCTTTCGATACTTTTCCTGAACTGGCCCGCCGTGTAGGGCCGCCCCATGCGCGCCAGCACCGTGTCGCTGCCCGATTGCAGCGGTATGTGCAGGTGCGGGCACAAGACATCCGAGGCCGCCACGCGCCCGATCACTTCATCGGTCAACTCAAGGGGCTCAAGGCTGGAGAGGCGTATGCGATCGGCTCCGCACCCTTCGGCGATCTCCAGAAGGCGGGTAAAGGGCTGTACCGGGTCGAGCTCTTTGCCCCAGTAGCCAAGATGGATGCCGGTCAGCACTATCTCGCGGTGACCGCCGTCTACAAGCCTCCTTAGCCCCGCGCCTACCTCTTCGGGGGCAAGCGAGCGCGAAGGGCCACGGGCAAAAGGGACTATACAGTAGGCGCAATATGCCTCGCAGCCGTCCTGCACCTTGAAAAACGCACGGCTGCGCTCAAAGCCGCTAACCGGCGCGGGGCCAAGGGTAGCCACCGTGTCGGCGTCGCCGGAAAAGACGCCGAGCCTCTCCTCGACGATGAACCGGGCCAGCTCGGCTTTTTGCGCCGTGCCGACGACGAGGTCGGCACCGAGTGAAGCCACCGCCTCCGGGTCCGTTTCGGCGTAGCAGCCGCTAACCACTATCTTCGCGCCGGGGTGTTCCCTCTGCGCCCGGCGCACCATCGCACGCGCGTCGCTATCCGAGCGGTGGGTGACGGTGCAGGTGTTTATAACCACCACGTCGGGGGACTCGTCGGACTCGTCGGACTTGTGGCCGCCACGGGCCACCGCGTACCCCTCGCGCTCCAGCGCCTCGCCGAGTGCGCGCGATTCATACTGGTTGACCTTGCAACCTAGGGTCATGATCTTTATTTTTTTCAACTAACTACTTTCCGGTTCGGTAGAGCTTTGCAGCGAATTAACAATCTATTTTACCGCGCCTGTGATCCACGCCCCGCCAAGCACCAAGTCCCCATCATAAAATACCGCCATCTGGCCGGGGGCGACGCCGAACTGGGGCGAGGCGAACGTCACTTCGACGCTGTCTCCGTCGCGTTTGACTTTGCAGGGCTCGGGCGAAGCGGTGGAGCGGATTTTGACTGTGCAGTCGAATTCGTCTTCTCCTGCTTCCCCGGCCTTCTCAACGGGGGGCGCTCCGCAGAGCCACACCGCGTTGTCGCCCTTTAGCCCGTTGGAGTACGTATCTTCGCGGGGGCCGACGACGAGGCGGTTGTTCTCCACGTCGCGCTCGATGACGTAGAGCGGCGTGGGGTTGGAGATGCCCAGCCCTTTGCGCTGCCCGACGGTGTAGGCGAAGACGCCGCTGTGGCGTCCCCTCACCTGCCCGGCGGTGTCTACTATCTCGCCCCCCCCGCTTTCTCCAAGATAAGTCTCGCCCAGATGCCCGGCTAGAAACCCCTCAAGGTCGCCGTGGACGAAGCAGACGTCCTGGCTGTCGGATTTTGTCGCCACCGGCAGTTTATAGCGCTCGGCGATCTTGCGCACCTCGCTCTTGCGTAGCGCGCCCAGCGGGAAGAGCACACGATCTAGTCCGTCGGGGTTGTCGGGGACGAGAAAATAGGACTGATCTTTGGCCTCGTCGAGGCCGCGCAGAAGTTTTCGCGCCCCCGGCTCGCCCTCCAGCCGCGCGTAGTGGCCGGTGGCGACGTAGTCGCACCCCAGCTGCGCCGCGCGCTCAAGGAGCCAGCTGAACTTTACTTTCTGGTTGCAGGGGATGCAGGGGTTGGGGGTTTTGCCCTCGGCGTAGGAGCGCACGAAGGGATCGACCACCTCTTTTTTGAAGATGTCATGGGCGTCGAGCACATAGAAGGGGATGTCGAGCGCGTCGGCCACCCTGGCCGCGTCATTTACGTCCTCGATGGAGCAGCAGCGCGACGAATCCCACACCTTCAAGGTAAACCCGACTACGTCGTAGCCCTCCTCTTTCAGAAGTGCGGCGGCGGCAGCAGAGTCTACCCCGCCGGAGAGGCCGATGGCGACCCTGGTCATTTTTTAGCGACCAGCCTTCCCGCCACTTCATGCAGTCGGGCAAGAAAATCCGTTACTTCTTCTTCATTTGTCGATGGCCCGACACTTACGCGCACGGCGTTTAGCGCGCGCCAGGGCTCAAGCCCCATCGCCTCGATCACCTTGGCGGGTTCGACCACGCCGGAACGGCACGCCGAGCCCGCCGACATGGCGACCCCCTCAAGGTCCATCGCCTGCACCAGCAGATCGGCCTGCACTCCTTCTACCGAGAAGTTCACCGTGTTCGCCAGCACGCGGGCGGGCAGCGCCGGGCTGTTCACCAACGCGCGCGGCGTGAGCGCGGACAACCCCTCGCGGATCATGGCAGTCAGCCGCTCCATGTGGGAGGTGAACTTTGCGAGGTTTTTGCCCCGCACTTCGCAGGCGGCAGCCAGCGCCGCGATCCCGATCATATTCTCGGTGCCGCCGCGAAGCCCGCGCTCGTGTTTGCCATAGGATGTGACGTAGGAGAGTTTAATGCCTTCGCGCACATAGAGCGCCCCCACCCCCTTGGGCGCGCCGATCTTGTGGCCCGAAAGGCTGACGGTGGCGGCTCCCATCTGCGTGACGTTAAGCGCCATGCGCCCCCACGCCTGCACGGCGTCTAAGTGGAGCGCAATGCCTCTGTCCAGCGCAAGCTCGCCCATTTTCTCAAAGGGCTGAACGGTGCCGGTCTCGGAATTTGCCACGTCGCCCACTATGGCGTTTACAGCGCCGATAGCTTCGGGGTCGATAACGCCATCCTTGTTTATCCCCAGCCACTGAATCTCTACCCCATTGCCCTCGGCCTCGGCCTTTTCCAGCGCCATGTTGAGGCTTGGGTGCATCGACTCGATGGCGGCAACGGTGCCTCCTCTGGCGAGGATGTCTCCCACGGCGAGGGTGTTGGCCTCGGAGCCGCCGCTGGTGAAGACCACTTCGGGCGCAGTACACCCCATGAACCCGGCCACGGTGGCGCGCGAATTTTCAATGAGGGCACGGGCTTTTCGTCCCTCGCGGTGGATCGACGAGGGGTTGCCAAAATGCTCGGTGGCCTTTATCAACGCTTCGCGGGCCTCGTCCAACATCGGCGCCGAGCCGTTCCAGTCCAGATAGATTCGGTTTTTCATCTTTGATTTTCTGTTAATTTCAAGCGATTTACGTTCAA
>CAXMSR010000059.1:0-7602 GCA_964195725.1 uncultured Kiloniellaceae bacterium
TCGGCGTCCTTGTTTTCCGCTTCTTTTGCTTCTTCGCCTTCTTGTTCCTCGATGGATTTCTGTCCGAAGATGCGGGCGACTACGATGGAGAGCTCGTAGAGCACCCAGAGCGGTGCGGCCATCATCAGCTGGGTAAAGACGTCGGGGGGGGTTAAAAGTGCGGCCACCACGAAGATGATCACTATCGCGATGCCGCGCCCCTTGGACAGCGTCTTGTGGTGCACCAGCCCCATGCGCGCCAGAAAGAAGATGACTACCGGCATCTCGAAAACCAGCCCGAACGCCAGGGAGATGCGGGTGAAAAAGCCCAGATAGGCTTCTATGGAGAGCGACGCCTGCATGGCGACCCCCTCGTTGGCTCCGCCCGAGGAGTAGGCCAGCAGAAACTCCAGCCCCAAGGGGAGCACTATGAAGTAGGCAAACGAGGCCCCCAGAAAAAAGAAGAAGGTGGCGGCCAGGACAAAGGGCCACACGTAGCGCCGCTCGCGGGGGTAGAGGCCGGGGGCGACGAACTTCCAGATATTGTAAAACCACACCGGGCACGACGCGAAGAGCCCCGCCAGAAGCGCCAGCTTCAGGTGCGTCATGAACCCTTCGGTCACCTTGATCATCGCCAGGGTGCCGCCCTCGGGGATGGTGCCCGCCAGGGGCGCGGTGATGAAATCCAGAAGATGCTGGCTAAAGCCGTAGAAGACGGCAAACCCGATTATCAGCGCAAGAAAGCACTTGATCAACCTGGAGCGCAGCTCTTCCAGGTGAGCGGTCAGCGGCAGGGCCTCGGCATTGCCGTCGGCGCCCAAGCCGGTGCCAGTGCCCTCTGCGCTATCCGTGGTTTTTTTTGTTTCTTCAGACATCTGGCTCAAACCTTCTCGTCGCCATCGGACACGGCCTTTTGCGACGAGGTTTTTACGCTCTCGCTCTCGGCTTCGTCTCCGGCGTCATTATCTGTATTTTTATAGGGCAGGTCGGAAAACTCACGTTCCTCCGGGGTGCCCAGCGAGGCGTCGGTGTCGGGCGGCGGTCCGGGTTGCGGCCCAGGTTGCGATTGAGCCTCGCTCTTGGGTTTGCCCTCGGCATCCTTTACCGCCGCGTCGCGCTCGGCCAGGATCGTCTCCAGATAATCGCTCTTGGCGTCCATCATCGGCTTGTGTACTTCTTGTTGCACCGATTTTTTAACTTCGTCCAGCGCACCTTTGAACTCGGTGAGCCCCTTGCCCACCGCGCGCGCCACCTCGGGCAGACGCTTTGGGCCGATGACGATCAGCGCCAGGGCGGCGATCAGAATTATCTCTGTGAAACCGAAGCCGAACATGTCAGAGGGGTGTCCTTTTCAATAAAAGTATCAAATTAGAGCCCAGAGGATATGTTTTGCCCATTCTCCGTGTCAAGCTGCTTGACAAAGAGGAAATGATACTGCTATAGAATTGCACTTCCTCGAAGCCGCGCTATCATCTTTATCTCGCGCTGCCTTTTTCGGGGTCCTTATCTGTCGGTCGCATAGGCGCGTAGCTCAGCGGGAGAGCACCTGCCCGACACGCAGGGGGTCGGCGGTTCGAAACCGCCCGCGCCTACCATCCGATTTTTCCATGTTCGGCGGTATTGCGATCAGACAGATTACAGGAGGCGTCGCGTGGCCCGCCCACCGATGCCTTTTCTTATTTTATCCCCCCGAACTTTTTTGCGGCCAGCGCCGCGAGTGCGGGGAGGACGGAGAAGCGTCATGGAGATCACCGTCACGTTGCCCGATGGCAACGGTATGGCACTGGAGGCGGGTAAAACCCCCGCCGACGTGGCGAAGAAGATATCCAAGGGTCTCTACCGCGCGTCGGTAGCTGCCAGGGTGGATGGCGAACTGGTTGATTTAAACCGCGCGCTGGACAAAGATTGCCAGCTCGCGCTTGTTACCAACGACACCCCCGAGGGGCTCGATGTTTTGCGCCACTCCACGGCGCATCTTATGGCCCAGGCGGTACAGAAGGTCTTTGAAGGGACGAAGGTGGCGATAGGCCCCTCCATCGAAGACGGCTTCTACTACGATTTTGATCTTGAGCACCGCTTTCACCCCGAAGACCTCAAAGCGATCGAAAAGGAGATGGCTCGCATCGTCAAGCGAAACCTCCCCGTCGAGCGGCTGGAGCTCTCCAGGGCAGAGGCGCTAAAGCTCTTTGGCGATATGAACGAGCAGTACAAGGTCGAGCTTATAGGTGAGCTGCCCGAGGACGCGCAGATCACCGCTTACCGACAGGGCGACTTTGTCGATCTGTGTCGCGGCCCCCATGTATCCTCCACCGGCAAACTCAAAGTCTACAAGCTCCTCTCCATCGCCGGCGCCTACTGGCGCGGCAGTGAAGACAACGCCATGTTGCAGCGCATCTACGGCACGGCGTTCGCCACCAGAGAAGAGCTGGACAAGCGCCTTGAGGCGCTCGAAGAGGCCAAACGGCGCGACCACCGCAAGCTGGGCCGCGAGCTCGACCTCTTCTCTATAGAGGACGAGGTGGGGCCGGGTTTTGTCATCTGGCACCCCAAGGGCGCGCTCGTGCGGACCCTTTTAGAGGAGTGGGAGCGCAAAGAGCACCTGCGCCGTGGTTACGACATCGTGATGGGCCCCCAGATTTTGCGCAAGGAATTGTGGGAAAAATCCGGCCACTACGACAATTATCGCGAGAACATGTACTTCACCGATGTCGAAGGGCAGCACTACGGCATAAAGCCGATGAATTGCCTTGCCCACATGATGGTGTACAAGTCTAAAATCCGCTCGTACCGCGACCTGCCGCTCAGGTATTTCGAGCTCGGCACGGTGCATCGGCACGAAAAATCAGGGGTGCTGCACGGGCTCACCAGGGTGCGCGGCTTTACCCAGGACGATGCCCATATACTCTGTACTCCCGAGCAGTTGCAAGAAGAGATAACCGCCATAATAAAGTTCGTCAAGGACATGATGGGGGTCTTCGATTTTCCCTTTGAAGTTGAGCTGTCGACGCGCCCGGAAAAGTCGATCGGCGAAGCCGCGACCTGGGACGAGGCCACCACGGCGCTCCAGGAGGCACTGGCTGCAAACGCCATAGAATACAAAACCTGTGAAGGCGAGGGCGCTTTTTACGGCCCGAAGATTGATTTTAAGCTCAAAGACTCGCTTGACAGAAGATGGCAATGTGCTACAATTCAGGCCGATTTTGTTCTACCGGAACGGTTTGATTTGACGTATGTCGGCGCCGACGGCGAACGGCATCGGCCCGTGATGCTCCACCGGGTGATCCTCGGCTCAATCGAGCGGTTTATCGGTGTGCTTATAGAGCATTACGCCGGGGCCTTCCCCACGTGGCTTGCGCCCGTCCAGGTAGTCGTGCTGCCGATCACCGATCGCCACCTGCCCTACGCCCGCGAGGTCGAGGAGTTGCTGCGCGCCAGCGACGTGCGGGTCGAGGTAGATAGCCGCAACGAGAAGCTTGGCTACAAGATTCGCGAGACACGCCTCCAGCGGGTCCCCTACATGATAGTCGTGGGAGACAAAGAGGTGGAGGCGCGCACGGCAAGCGTGCGTACCAGAGACGGCGAAGAGCGCCAGGGTATGGCGTTAGAGACTATAGTGGCCGAGGTGGCAGCCCAGGGGGCTTTGCCGCGTTTGTAGCGCCATCACTACGGATCGTTTGATCCACTGAGCAGGAGGTGTCACATCGCTGAAGAACCGCGTATCAACCGGATGATTCGGGTACGTGAAGTACGGGCCATCGATTCCGAAGGCGAACAGCTGGGAATTCTTACCATCGATCAGGCTATGGCGTTGGCGGAATCGAAAGAGATGGATCTGGTAGAAGTTGCGCCGCTGGCGCGTCCCCCCGTTTGCAAGATTATGGACTACGGGAGGTTCAAGTACCACCAGGCCAAAAAAGCCCAGGAAGCCAAAAAACGTCAGGTAGTCATTCACATGAAGGAAGTGAAAGTTCGGCCTAAGACCGAAGAACACGACTTTCAGGTGAAGCTGAAAAAAGTCCGTACCTTTCTCGCCAACGGCGACAAGGTCAAGGTTACCGTGATGTTTCGTGGGCGCGAGATCACCATCCCCGCACAGGGCTTAAAGCAGCTTAAAAGAATGATCGCGGAGCTGGGCGACGAGATCAAGGTGGAGGCGGCCCCCAAGATGGAGGGACGCACCATGTTCATGATGCTCTCTGGAACAGCGAAGAAGGTAGCCCCGGAATAGATAGCGCCAATTTAGTATTCAGGTAGCGAATAAATCAGCGGCTCTATATATGCGCCGCATGCAAACAGAGGAACAACAGATGCCCAAGCTCAAGACCAACCGCGCTGCGGCCAAGCGTTTCAAGTTTACGGCCAAGGGAAAAATTAAGCATCGCAAAGCCTTTCGCGGTCACATCCTTACCAAGATGAAGCGCAAAAGTAAGCGTCAGCTTCGCCAAGACGGCTTCGTCGATAGCGTGAACGTGAAATCTGTAAAGCGTATGTGCCCCTACCTCTAGAGGTTAGAAGGCAGGTACCGCCAAGATCAGCAAGTTAACGCCTAGCGTCCGGGCTCGCCATGTGCCCGAGTCGTAGGTGTGTAAAAAGGGCCCGCAGCTGCGGGCCGTTAAACTTTTCCGCCACTAGCGTAACCGGAGCGTTCCCCGAGGGGGGCGCCCACGGGCGGAAACTCAGGCAATAGGAGAAAAATCCATGGCTAGAGCAAAACCGGCAGTCGCCTCAAGGCGTCGTCGCAAAAAAATTCTCAAGCAGGCGAAAGGCTTCCAGGGAGGCCGCCGCCGTCTCATTCGTTCCGCAACCGAAGCGCTGCACCGCTCGTGGGCCTACGCCTACCGCGACCGCAAGAACCGGAAACGCGAATTTCGCCGCCTCTGGATCGCTCGCGTAAGTGCCGCCGCCAAGATTAGCTCGATTTCCTACAGCCGCCTTATCGACGGCCTCAATAAATCCGAAGTCAAGCTAAACCGCAAGATGCTCAGCGAGATCGCCATTCGTCGTCCCGACGACTTTGCAGCCATCGCTGACAAGGCTCGCGAAGCCCTTACGTAAGCGGCGTTATTCGGACCCCTAAGCGTGGAAGTGGTTAAATGAAAGACGAGCTTCGAGCACTGTGCGAACGTGCGCTCTCCGATATCGGGAGCGCCGATACGCTTGATCGGCTGGAAGAAATACAGATCCGGCTGCTCGGCCGCAAGGGCGAGCTAGGCGTTGTCATGCGTGGCATGGGCAAGCTGACACCAGAAGAACGCCCCCAAGTGGGGCAGGTGGCAAACGAGGTCAAGGGTGCCATCACCGCAGCGCTCGACGCCCGGATAGCAGGGCTCTCCGACGCCGACAAGGCCGCCCGGTATGCTAGCGAAGCCCTGGACGTCACGCGCCCCGGGCGCGCCCCGTTTGTCGGCTCGGTTCATCCGCTCACCCGGGTGATACGCGAGATCCTCGACATCTTCGCCGACCTGGGCTTTGAAGTCGCCCAGGGGCGCGAAGTCGAAGACGAGTACTACAACTTCGAGGCGCTGAACATCCCCGCCGACCACCCCGCGCGCGACATGCAGGACACCTTCTACGTCGCTCCGGGCACCGTGCTGCGCACGCACACCTCGCCTGTACAGGTGCGGGTAATGGAGAAAACGGCACCCCCGCTAAAGATAGTTGCACCTGGCAGGGTCTACCGCCACGACTCCGACGTTACCCACTCGCCGATGTTTCATCAGGTCGAGGGGCTCCTTGTGGACGAGGGGATAACCTTCGCCGACCTTAAGGGCGTGCTCCACGCATTTTTGCACCGCTACTACGGAAAAGATGTTCGCATACGCTTTCGGCCCAGCTTTTTCCCCTTCACCGAGCCCAGCGCCGAAGTAGACATCGAGTGCGTGATGTGCGACGGCAAGGGGTGCCGGATCTGTTCGGGTACCGGCTGGCTCGAAATATTGGGCTCCGGCATGGTCGACCCGGCGGTGTACGGCTTTGTCGGCTACGACCCCGATAAGGTACAGGGGTTTGCCTTCGGCGTCGGTGTTGAGCGCCTCGCCATGCTCAAGTACGGAATTGGCGACATCCGCCTTTTTTTCGAAAACGACCTGCGCTTTCTGCGTCACTTCGGGTAAGACTGCGATGAAAATAAGTATAAAATGGCTTAAGAACTACATCGACGTTCAAGAGACGCCTGAAGAGCTGGAGCATATGCTCACGATGGCGGGGCTTGAAGTCTCGGCTATCGAGCAGCGCGGCGGTGACATCTCCGACATCGTCATCGCCCGGATTGAACAGCTGGGGCAACACCCCAACGCCGACCGGCTTAGCCTGTGCCAGGTGACCGACGGGACGGAGTCCTTCCCCATAGTCTGCGGCGCGACCAACATGAAGGCGGGCGACCGCGTGGCGCTGGCCCGCGTGGGCTCGGTGCTGCCCGGCGATTTTAAGATCAAGAAAGCAAAACTTCGCGGCGAAGTCTCGATGGGGATGATGTGCTCCTATCGCGAACTTGGCCTTGGCGACGCTCACGATGGCATCATCATCCTGCCGGAAGATGCGCCCCTGGGGCAGCGCTTCGACACGTTTATGGGGCTGCCCGACGCCGTGCTTGAGGTGGAGATCACCCCCAACCGCCCCGACTGGCTCTCGGTGGTGGGTGTCGCGCGCGAGCTGGCGGCGATAACTGGCCGCACACTGCGCCTGCCCGAGCCGAAGGTTGAAGAGAGCGAAGACGAGGCCGCAAGCCTCACCAGTGTTGACATCCAGGCCCCCGAGCTGTGCCACCGCTACGCGGCGCGGCTGATCAGGGGAGTCAAAATAGGCCCCTCGCCAATCTGGATGCAGAGCGCGCTGGAAGCTGCGGGTGTTAGGCCGATCTCCAACGTCGTGGACGTGACCAACTTCGTACTGATGGAGCTTGGGCACCCGCTGCACGCCTTTGATTTCAATAAGCTGCGCGGCAAGCGCATCGTCGTCAAGCGCGCCGTCGAGGGCGAAAAGTTCACCACCCTCGATCGTGACGAGCGCACCCTGAACACCGGGAACCTGATGATCGCCGACGCCGAAGGCCCGGTCGCGCTGGCCGGAGTCATGGGCGGGCTAAACTCCGAAGTCGGCGACGACACCGTAGACGTCCTTCTGGAGAGCGCCTGGTTTGTGCCCACCAACATCCGTCGCACCTCCAAAGAGCTGGGGCTAAAGACCGAAGCCTCTTTTCGCTTCGAGCGCGGGGCCGACGTCGAAGGGCTTATGCTCGCGCTAGAGCGCGCCACCGAGCTCATCGTCAAGCTGGCCGGGGGCACCGCCTTAAAGGGCGTGGTGGATCAGTATCCGACCAAGAGCGACAAAAAACAGGTAACCGTACGCATGGACAAAGCCGCCAGAGTGCTCGGTGTTGCAGTGCCGGCGGCCAAAGTCGCCGACTACATGCGCGGCCTGGGGTTGACGGTGCTAAGCGCCTCGGACGACGCGGTGAAAGTAGAAGTCCCGACGTTTCGCGTAGACATTGAGCGCGAAGCCGACCTGATAGAAGAGATCGCGCGGCTCTATGGCTATGACAACATCCCGGTGACGATGCCCAGCATCGCCATGAGCGAGTCGCCAAGGAGCGCCGAGTACGATCTGCTCGACGACGTTCGCGAC
>CAXMSR010000060.1:0-305 GCA_964195725.1 uncultured Kiloniellaceae bacterium
TCAAAGGGAGTACCGTTTTCCAGATGGGACTGCATTGCAGCCTGCACTCTGTCGCGGTCCTCCGGGTGTACCAGGCCAATCCAGTTGGAACCTGTGGCCTCTATCTCGCCTTGTTCATAACCGGCTACCTCGTAACATCGCCTGGACCACCACTGCCTGTCGGAGTTGACGTCTATCCAGTCCCAAATTCCATCTGAAGACCCGGTAACGGCCAGAGCGTAGCGCTGCTCGCTGAGAGCCAGGGTTTCTTCAGCGCGAGTTCGACGGATCACGTTGACGAAAAGGGCAATCACGGTAACGATAAG
>CAXMSR010000060.1:315-7547 GCA_964195725.1 uncultured Kiloniellaceae bacterium
TTATATTCCCGATAAAACGAAAAAGGCTGGTTAATGATCGTTGACTCACGCCTGATCTGTTCAGGCAGAGCCAGGCCAGTACGTTGCAAAGCCTCCCAGTTGAACATAAACTCGTTGGGGCTCTTTTCGACAATTCCCAGCTCAGCAAAGTCCACATCTTTAGCTAGATATGTAGCAGCCATCTGCCCGGCTAGCATTCCTTGCCGCAATCCGCTAGTTACATATCCCCCGATCACGTCTCCCAGTAAATAGGCATCCTCCATTGAAAAAATTCCCAGGCCGCTCTTTTCCCGTATCTCTTGTACTATATGATCCAGAGACACCACATCGTTGTGCTCACCCTTTAATCCGCCAATGGTAGTAAGAACAATCACCCCCTCGCTGTATTGTGCGAGTTGGCTGGTAACGTCGGAGAGTCGCTCACCGCTGATAAAATGCCAGGAGAGTTCGGGGAATTCATCCTGCATTGTTTTTTGGCACTGCTTTTGGATTGCCCTGTACGTGGAGGAGTCGTCTCCCACAAAGATTATTTCCGTTATTCCGGGCATCACCTTTTGTATCAGCGAAATATTTGGAGACGCTTCTTTTTCCTCAAGCACTCCGGCGTACATTGAAGGGCTAAGACGGTCTTTGACGCCGAGATCATTTACACCGGAGAAGATAACAGGCGTTTTTTGGAATAGGGCGTCTTTGTTGGCGATGAGGAAAGATAGGGCGTTGTCGTCGGTTGCGTAGATCAGATCAGGTTGGTAAGTAGAATATTTCTCCCCTAGATAGGAACGAAAAAAATCGCCGTATTCGCCTGTATAATTCAACCGTTTCGTATCAAGGTATTCAACCGACACGCCTATGTTGTGTAGCGCTTCACCCTGGTTCAAGCCCTCCATAAACCCTTCGTGCTGGAGTTTGGTCCAGGAATAATCGTGGTGGTATGAATGCACCACCAGCACACTCTGGTGTTCGGCCCAACAGTCGCCTGCAAGAAAGACAATAGCTAAGACCACCAAAACGATACTACCAACAACCACCTTGCAGCGTTTTACTTTGGAATGAATCCCGACACTCATATTCGATCGAACCTCCACCCCCTAAATTGCGACTCCCTGTAAATACCTACTGATAATCCTACTTATGGCCCCGCCAAAAATGTAAAGCCAGCCCCTTCTTCGCTGCGCACTCGGCGTAAAACTGAACATTCACTGCACGTCAGAAAACTATTCGGAAAGGCAACCTCGCAGCACTTGCCCTCAACTGCCCAGCAGAAGCGTCCGCCATTCTTGCTGCCATTGATACCATCATATTTGGTTTCGGTAAAAGCGGGGCAGCTCCCAACACCGGTAGAGAAAGCTCCATTCGCATCTATGCCGCATTTCTTTATTTCCCAGCAGTTGAGCTTTTTCACTTTTTTACCCCCGCATCTCGTTTTTACCAATAACCACAGCCGTAAAGTATCCAATTGAGAATACTAACACAAGGCGCCTTGTCGACTAAGGCTATGCCAGAAACCGGTTACAAGAATTTTGAGTTTTGGAGAGCGTCTTTGCAACGTCTGAGAGAGCGGAAATCACACATCGATGCCGTATCTCGACCTTCTATATGGCGTATGCCCGGTCAAGAATTACCCTTTGAGCCCTACCCGGCGGCGAGGCTGGCCGATCTCGAGCCTACTCGATGCCGGGCTATTCTATCGTGAACCCGGCGCTGTCGATTACCCCGCCTTCGGCGTCGCGCACCTCTACGGTCCACTCCCCCGTCTGGTGGGGCATGATCGTCTTGGACGACCAGGTGCGCCAGCTTGCGCCCTCGACCTCAAGGGCTACCTCGGCCACCGTCTGGTCGTTGTAGATCCAGACGTGAACCAGCGTGGTCGGGGGGCCGATATCGATGAACTGGGTGTAGAAATAGACTTTGCTGACTTCGGGCGAAAAGATTACTGCAGGCTCGACCGGCTCTCTGGCGATGACATCGGCGGAGAAGAGCTTTCGGGCCACCCGCACCCCTGCAAACGAGTAAACGCTCGACGCCACGACGGCCAGCACCAGTAAAAATATCAATATCGATCTCTTCATATATCCACCTCTCGGGGCACTTGGGCCCTTTGCAAACACAGACAACCGCTAGGCTTTCGCCTCCGCTCTTGTGAACATCGCAAAGACCATCGCCGGGCGGTGCGACCCCTCGCGGGTGACGAAGTGAAACGCGTCGAAGCTCCACCCCTCGGCGTTCATCTCGTTGACGATGCGGGTCAGCTCGTCTTCGGTCACCACCGAGGATTCGACGACCTTGTACGCAAGGGCCGACGCCTTAGTCACCCTGCAATACCTTGGCAGCGTCAGCCGCGAAGTAGGTGAGGATCATGTCGGCGCCAGAGCGCTTGATCGCCATCAAGGATTCCATCATAAGGCCCTTGCCGTCGCCCCAGCCCAACTTCTCCATGGCGTGGCACATCGAATATTCGCCGCTGACGTTGTAGCAGACGAGCGGAAGCTCGGTCGACGCGCGCAGGTGCGCGATCACGTCGAGGTAAGCCAACGCGGGCTTGACCATGACGATGTCGGCACCCTCGGCGATGTCCATCTCCACTTCGCGCAGCGCCTCCAGGGCGTTGGGCGGATCCATCTGATAGGAGCGGCGGTCGCCAAAGGAGGGGGGCGACTCGGCGGCGTCGCGAAAAGGCCCGTAGAAGCTCGACGCGTATTTGGCTGCGTAGGCCATCACCGGAACCTTGTCGAAGCCGCTCTCGTCAAGCCCGTCGCGGATGGCGCCGACGCGCCCGTCCATCATGTCCGAGGGCGCGACGATGTCGGCCCCGGCGGCGGCGTGGGTGAGCGCCTCTTTAACTAGCAGCTCTACGGTGGCGTCGTTGTCTACGTCGCCGTCCTTTATCACGCCGCAGTGGCCGTGGTCGGTGTATTCGCACATGCACACATCGGTGATGACGCACATCTGGGGGATGGCGTCTTTGACCGCCCGGACGGCGCGCTGCACTATGCCGTCAGGATCAAAACCCGAGCTGCCGATGGCGTCTTTATGGTCGGGGATGCCAAAGAGGATGATCGAGGGCACGCCCAGGCCCCAGGCGCGCTTGGCCTCTTTGACCAGCTCGTCGATGGAGAGCTGGAACTGGCCCGGCATCGAGCTGATCGGGTTGCGCACACCCTTGCCCTCGCGCACGAAGAGCGGATAGATAAAATCGTCGGGGGTGAGGATGGTCTCGCGCACCATGCGGCGAATCGTTTCGTTCTGGCGCAGTCGGCGCAGCCTCAGGCTGGGGAAATCCATGTCGCTCTCCTTATATGTCGTGCAAATCGAATAGTCATAATATCAGCCGTAGCGGTAGCAGATGCCCGCCCCGCCCATGGGGTAGCGCCAGGTGATGACGCCGAAGGGGCACACCGCCCTGCACGAGCCGCACTCAAGGCAGTTCTCAAAGCTTATGACGATCCGCTGCCCCTCGTCGCTCCAGGTGTAGGTACCCGATGGGCAGACCACCGTACACTGTTTGCCCGCGCAGCCCAGACACTTTTCGGCGTCGGCTATGGACAGGTGGCTCTCTTTGGCCGGGCGCGTCTCGTTGGCGTAGAGCCGTTCGTCAATTCCAAGTTTATCGCTCATATGGTTTCTATCTCTATCTTGATAAGTCGCTTTATTTCTATCACCATTACCAGTTGCGCGCTATGTACTCGACCACCTTGTCGGTCTTGCCCCAGCCAAAAGCCCTGAGCGCGCCGCGAAGCTGGATGGCGGTCATGGCGAAGGGCAAGAGGCCAATTTTTCTGTTGAAAATATCGAGGAGCTGGCTCTCCAGGTCGGGGGCCTTGGCCCCGCCAATCCCGTCAGCCCCGCCAATCCCGTTGTCCACCTTGAGCATCGCCTCGCCCGCCGCCGCCAGGGCCGAAGGCCACGAGGCGAGCATGTGGGGGTTGTCGCGCAAAAATTTGGGCCAGTCGCGAAACTGCTCCATCTTCGCGTGGACAAAGCTCTCGCCCAGCCTGCGGCTGTAGCCGGAGAGCCCGATGGTGGTGTAGTCGCCCTTCGCGCGCGCTTCGAGCACCGTCTCGCCCGCCATCACCCCCGAGGCCATGGCGAAGTTGGAGCCCTCGTGTTTGGGCGAGGTGGACACGAGCCCTGCGGCGTCGCCGACGACCAGAAGGCCGTCTTTCATCACCTGTGGTTTGCGATCAAAACCCGTCTCGGGGATCATGTGCGCGCCGTACTCTACCAGCTCGCCCCCGCGCAGTAGCGGGCGCACTGCCGGGTGATCCTTAAAGCGGTTCAGAAGCTCCACGGGGCTTAGCCCCGCTTCGTCAAGTTCGTCGAGATACGCCACCACGCCTACCGATAACGTGTCGCGGTTGGTATAGATGAACCCGGCTCCCGGCAGCCCCTTGGTGGCGTCGCCGAGAAACTCCCACGCGACGCCCTGATCACCTTCCAGGCCGAAGCGGTCTAGAATTTTCTCTTCGTCGAACTTTATTACCTCTTTGACCGACAGCGCCATATCCCTGGTTTCAAGGGGGGTGCGCAGCCCCTCTTTTTCAGCCAGGAGCGCGTTGGCCCCCTCGGACAATACCACCACCGGGGCATGTAGCTCGCCCTGCGTGGGGTCCTCACCCTCGGCCACGCGGGTACGCACGCCGATAACGCGCCCCATGTCGTCGGCTAAAAGCTCGTCGACCACCACGCCGCAGATAAGCTCGACCCCCAGCTTTTCAGCCTGGGCGGCGTACCATTTGTCGAAGCGGGCGCGAAGTACGGTGTAGGAGTGGTTGTTGGGCACCTCGTCCCATTTTGCCGACCGAAACCCCACGGTGGTAGAGGTGTCGGGCGAGAGTATCGACCAGCGTTTCTCGGCGACGTGGCGCTCCAGCGGCGCTCCCAATCCACGAAAATCGGGAAGAATCGTCTCCAGGATGTCGGTGTAGAGCACCCCGCCCATCAGGTTTTTTGCGCCCGGATAGGGGCCGCGCTCCAAAAGGGCCACCGAGAGCCCGCCGTTTACCATCGTTATGGCGGCGCTCACTCCGGCCGGGCCGGCCCCGACCACTATGGCGTCAAAATCGCTCATCTACAGCCTGCCTTCCTATAGTCCATCCACCACCATAGGGCCGAGCACCTCGGCGCGGGCGGTGCAATCGTTTATTCCGATACCGTAAAAGGAGTTGCCACCTAGATAGAGTCCGCCAAGGGCTGCGACCTCTTCCTCTAAGTTGGCGACACGCGCTGCGTGGCCCACCATATACTGAGGAATGGCGCGCGCCCACTTCGAGGCAAAGCTAAAGATCGGGGCGGCTTTGATTCCCATGGTCAGCTCCAGCTCTGCGCGGCAGACTTTTTCAAGCTCTTCGTCGGAGAGCCCCACCAATTCTGGATTTCTCGCGCCGCCTACGATCAGGGTCAAGAGCACCTTGCCGTCGGGCGCGCGTTTGACAAAGATCGACGAGCTCCAGAGCGAGCCGAGGATGCGCCTGCCCTCTTTAGTGGGTATGAGGAAGCCAAAACCGTCGAGCGGCAGCGGCACATCGTCGCGCTCGTACCCGACGCAGACGATGGCGGTGGGCACGTAGGGGATGTTGGAGAGCATCTTTGCGCCCTCTTCCAGATGGGGACGGACAAGCACCGCCGCATCGTAAGCGGGGGCGGCCAACACCACGGCGTCAGCGGCCAGGGTGTCGCCGGTGTCGGTCTTGACACTCCAGCCAGTGCCGTCTCGTTCCAACGCCACGGCACTTGTAGAGGTGCGCACCGCGCCGTCGCCGAGTTGGGCCGCGATCAGCTCGGGCAGCTCTACCGTGCCTGCGCCAAAGCTCCAGAGCACACCGGTGGGGCCAGCCGACTGCGGCCCCTGCTGCCCTCTGGCCTTGGCCATCTTCTGCATCGCCAGCATCCCGCGCAAGAGCCCGCCAAACTGCTGCTCAATCATCGCAACCTTTGGAAAACAGCTCTGGAGGCTCATCATGCCGGGGTCGCCGGCATAAACGCCTGCGGCCATCGGATCGATCAACTTGTCCAACGCCTCCTGGCCCAGGCGACGGCGGACAAACTGCGCCACCGTCTCGTCCACTGCGGGGTCGCCCTGGGGCAGAAACATCTCGGCTGCTAGCCTGATTTTGCCCCTTATCGACATGAGCTCGGAAGTGAGAAAGCTAATCGGGTCCTCAGGGATCTGCTGGAGCCTGCCGCCTGAGAAGACATAACGCTTGCGCGCATCATCGCTGGACTTTAGGAGCTTATCCTCGACTCCCATGCGGCTTACCAGCGCCATGGTGGCGGGCTTGTTGTCGAGAAAACCGTTGGGGCCCGTCTCGCAGAGAAAGCCCTCCTTGCGCACCGAGCCGATCTTGCCCCCCACGCGCTCATCGCGTTCAAGCACCGTGACGTTTACGGCCAATCCCTTCTCGGCGGCAACGCGGCGCACTTCCAACGCTGCCGAGAGCCCAGAGAGCCCTCCGCCCACAACCACTACATTTCTCGTTTCGAGCACATCGGTCATTTTCATGCCTTTCATCGGCGATTATACCTTACGACAGCCGCAAACGATACGCCCACGCACATTGAGGGTCAAGCGCTACCAAGATATTTTGTAGCCTTTTTGTGCGCTCGACGTATCACTTGCAACAACATTTTTACTAAGCGGCTGGATATTTACTACCTATTACCGTTATATTGCGTATCCGGGTCTTTGTGGGCAAAGGCGGCTGCCGCTTGTCGCGGATGAAGGTTACCACCGCAGGCAATCGCCTTTGGGTATAAATCACAATGACTTAACACCACCGTCAACATGCTTCCCGGCATTGCAAGGAGTAACGAGTGCAGTCTCGTTTATTTTCACGGAACCTTATTATTACATTTTTTCTCGCGACCGCCCTGGCGCTGGCCCTGGTGCCGACCGCCCTGGCAAGCGACGCCGCGCCCCAGACCGAAGCGTCAGCCTTTGCGCTGCGCGGTTTTGACGGCGGCACCATCGAGCTTGAAGCCCGACGCGGCCAGCCGCTGACAGCCGTCATCTTCTTCGCCACCTGGAACCCCCGTTCGCACCAAGCGCTCGTCGATATCGGTGAACTGCGTGAGCAGTACGCGCAAAAAGGGTTCGACGTTATAATGGTCTGCTCCGAGAGCGAAACATTCCCGCCCGGCTTTGACGACACCCTCTTCGATTATCTGGCAGGCACCAACGCCGACGTCCCGGTAGCAATGGACGAGGGGCTCGTGACCTACCACGACTGGCATGT
>CAXMSR010000061.1:0-7410 GCA_964195725.1 uncultured Kiloniellaceae bacterium
CCCCGATTCCAATAAAAAGCGGGCCGCTCCCGCGCCCTCCACATCGTCCACATCCCCTACCGCGACCAGCCACCTTCTGGTAGTGGACGACGAGCCGGGGATGCGCCGCATGCTCTCGCGCGCGCTGACGTCCTTGGGGTACCGGGTAGACACAGCCGCCACCGGCGACGAGGCGCTGACCGCCCTTGAGGATAGCTCGATCGATCTGGTCGTCTCCGACATCGTCATGGAGCCCATGGGCGGCCTTGAGCTGCTACGCCTCATAAAGGAGCGCGACGATGCCCTGCCGGTGGTGATGATCACCGCCTACGGCACCGTCGAGTCCGCCGTCGAGGCGATGAAGCGCGGCGCGAACGACTACGTCGCCAAGCCCTTCTCCACCGACGAGCTGGCGCTGGTTATCTCGCGCGCCCTTGAGAGGGTTCACCTGCTCGACGAGCGCGCCTACCTGCGCGAAGAGATCAGCCGCCAATACGATTTTCAGGGGATAGTGGGCGACTCGGAAGAGATGCAGAAGACCTTCGAGCTGGCCGCCTCGGTCAGCTCGACCAGCGCAGGTGTGCTGGTCACCGGGGAATCGGGCACCGGCAAAGAGCTCATCTCGCGCTCCATCCACTTTAGCGGCGCACGAAAAAACAACCCCTTCATCGTCCTCAACTGCGGCGCCATGCCCGAGGGCGTGCTGGAGAGCGAACTCTTCGGCCACGAGAAGGGCTCCTTTACCGGCGCGCACCGCCAGCGCAAGGGCCGCTTCGAGCTGGCCCACACCGGCACACTCTTCATCGACGAGGTGGGCGAGCTCTCCCCCGGCAGCCAGGTGCGCCTCTTGCGCGTCCTGCAAGAGCGCGAGTTCGAGCGCGTGGGCGGAGACGAGACGATCCACGTAGACGTGCGCATCATCGCCGCCACCAACAAAGACCTGCGCAAAGAGGTCGCCGCCGGGCGCTTTCGCGAAGACCTCTACTACCGCCTGAACGTGGTCGAGATCCCCGTCCCGCCGCTTCGGCGACGCTTTGAAGATATCAAGCCGCTCGCCCACTACTTCCTCAAACGCTACTCACGCGAGATGGGCAAAAAAGTAGACACCATCTCGCCGCTGGCCCTGGAGATACTGCGCCGCTATGAGTGGCCCGGAAACGTGCGCGAGCTGGAAAACGCCATCGAGCGCGGCGTGGTGCTGGCGCGTACCGACGTCATCACCCCCGCCGAGCTGCCCTTTGGCATAAGCGGCGAACGAAAGAGCGCGCTCGACCTCAACGCCGCACCCAAAACCCTGCCCGAGATGATCGACGAGATCGAGCGCCAGATAATCGTCGGCACCCTGGAGCAGCTCGGCGGCTCCCAGACCCGCACCGCCGAGCAGCTGGGCGTGGCGCGCACCACCCTGCGCTACAAAATGGACAAATACGGCCTCGTCGATAAAGCGGACAACGCCGATACCGACAGCCACACAGATAAACAGCGCTGACAGAAAACCGTCTCAACCCCTCCCCTGCGTCGAAATGCCAGCGCACCTCCCCCCCTTGCCGCCGGGGTAAAAGCGGCAAACGTCACTGCAATCTGCCCCAAATCTACACAAATTATCCCTAAACCCCTCCTTTTTTTCCACGAGCGCCGAAATTCCGGGCAATCGGGTCGAAAATTGCATAAAATTCAATACCATGACCATTCTTCACAAACTTAAACGGAGCGCCCTCGCGGGGGCCGCGCTTTTGACGGTGGCGCTTGTCTGGCAGGGGTGCGGCTACCAGCCCGAGCACCTCTACGCGCTAAAGCTGGCAGCGCCGCCTACCGACAAGGACTGGGCGCTGTCGGTTCCTCTTCGCCTGGAAGCCAAGGGCGGCGTCACCAGCCTGCCCGGCGACGCCGACGTGGACGACGACTCCGTCCACAAGGCCACCGCCTCGTGCCACCACGGCAGCGGCGCGCCGCCGGTGCAGGTAGAGCTGCGCGCCTTCTACACCGCTGAAGACCTCTACCTGCGGCTCGTCTGGAACGACCCCACCGAGCAGCGCGGGCCACAGTGGCGACGCACGGGGGGACGCTGGCGCAGCGACCCGCCCAGCAGCGACGGCCTTGGAATCCTCTGGGGCGAAAAGGGCGAAAAATTCAACTGCGCCACCGCCTGCCACCTTCGCGACTGGCGCATGGCGGGCGACCGGGGGCTGGCCGACTACAGGATGCGAGCGCCAAAAACATCTAAAGGCGGAGCCGACAAGACCGGCGGCTCCGCCGCCCCGCTGGACTTCTGGATCTGGCGCGCTGGAAGGGCGCAAGCCGCCGGGAGCGTCGAGGACGCCGCCCTGACCACCGGGGGAAAGGTCGGCGACGGCCCACACGGAGCGGAGAGTTTCGGGCGCTACAACTCGAAGCGGGTAAAAAACGCGGACAACGCCAGCGCCGCCTTCACCGCACCGGCGGGCCAGAGGCCCTTCGGCGAGTGGGACGAGCCGCTCTTCACCTCGTTTTCCGGCAGCGACAGCTCTACACTTCCGGGTATACTGATAGCCGACAAGACCCCCGACCGAAACGAGGTCGAGGGGGTAGGAGTTTACAGAGACGGGCGCTGGACGCTCACCATGAAACGCAAACTGACGCCGCTGACCGGCGAAGATGTCACTTTTCGCCCCGGCGGGCAGTATTTACTGGGGTTGGCGCTGATCGACGGCGTTGCGCTCGACCACAACGCCGTGCCCGCCCCCACAAAGTTGATACTGGTTGACAAGGCCGCAACCGACAAAAGCGATATGGAAAGAAAATGACCCTCCGACGCAAAATTACTACTACGACAGCTACGGTGGCAGCGCTGTTTCTGGCGCTCCTCCTCTGGGGCTGTGATAACACAACCCCCTCCGGCAGCGCCACGGGTGCAGGCAGCGCCGCCGACCCCACCGCCCCCGTGCGCGTGGGCGGGCTGGCGACGCGCCCCGCGACAAGCGCCACCATCTACCTCTACCGCCCCGGCGACGATCTGCGAGGCCCCCCCTTCACCCGCATCGGCCCCCTGGGAGACGACGGAAAGTTCGCCATCGATCTGCCTCCAGGCGACTACGTCTTCGTCTTGCGCGAGCGCCGGGACGGCGAAGAGTCGGGGCCCGTGCGTGAGGGCGACCTGAAATCCGATCCCCTGCAGGTGACGGTGGCGGCAGGCGAGCCGCTCGACCTTCGCATCGACGCCTTCATAAAGAGCGGCAACGAAAAAGAGACCTTCGGCCCGACGACGCAGATGACCACTATCGTCACCGGCACGATCACCGACGCCGAGGGCAACCCGCTGGAGGGGCTTCGCGCCCACGCCTACGACCACGTACAGATGTCGGAGCGCCCCAAATTCGTCTCGGCGCGCACCGGCCCCGACGGCGTCTACACCTTTCAGCTGCCCGAGGGCGGCACCTATTATCTGTGCGCCCGCGACAAATACGGCGGCCCCCCCAAGGTGGGCGACCTCTACGGGCGCTACGACAAGGGCTCGGTGGAACCCTCCGGGGTGATCATCTCCGACGGCGAGACGTTGGAAAACGTCGATATCGTGGTACACACGGTCTGGTGATGCGATGAGCACTTTGCATACAGTTCAAAAGCCCCTGACGGTGCTGGTGGCGTTGGTTTTAGCCCTGTTAATTGGCGGCTGCGAGTTGCCCAAACCGCCCCGGACTATGGACGAGCTGGTGGCGGGTACCCGCGACGACGACGCAGGAGCAGCCGAAGAGCTCTTGAGCTTTTTGGGGAGCCGGAGCACCAGCGACGAGAGGGCGCTGGCCTACCGCACCCTGCTGGAAAAGGGCAAGCTCATAGCCCCCCGGATCATCGAAGCATGTACGAACTCCGACGCAGGCTCCGGCTCCGACTATGACCAGGGGCTTCGCGAACACGCTCTGGCGCTGGCGGCCAACCTGAAGCTGGAGGGGACTTTTGAGGCGGCCTCAAAGGCGCTGGCCGACCCCGGATTCAAGCGCGCCCACGCCGCCGCCTGGGCGCTGGGCGAGCTAGGCGACCCTGCCGCCATCGGGGCGCTTGTCACCGCTCTGATCTCGACCCCTTCCGAGATCGCCGCACGCGAAGCGGCGCGCGCGCTGGCGCGCTTTGGCCCCAAGGCGATAATCCCGCTGGTGGAGGGGCTGGCAGCGATGAACACAACGCGGCGCGGCTACGCGCTTCGCAATCTGGGCGAGCTGCGCGACGTGCGCGGACGCCCGGCGCTGATAGCCGCTCTGAGGAAACCCGCCACCCGTGCCGACGCCGTATGGGCGCTTGGCACGATGGGCCGCGTGAAGACCGCTGAAAATGGCGGCAACGAGATTTTCGACCTCACCGCCTATCTGCAAGACGACGACTGGCGGGTGAGGGTCGAGGCTTCGCGCTCGGTGGGGTTGTTACGCGACCGTTCGGCAGCGCCGCAGCTTGACGCCCTGCGCCAAACCGACGGAGTGATGGCGGTGCGCGAGTGGGCGGCGCGCGGGCTAAGTCTCATCAAGGGCGAGCCGCAGCCCTATATGAACAGCGCTGGCGAGTGGGTGATCACCGACAGCTTGTACCATTAATGTTGACGACTAACGGACTTGCGACATAGGGACTGACGACCGTTATGGCAAAAGATCTCTACAGAGACAGCGCGCTGGGAGCGCTCTTGAGGAACCCGCTGCCCCAAAGGGTAGTGCAGTGGTTCTTTCTTCTGGCGCTGGCCGCGCTGATCTATAGCGCCTGGGGCCAAGAGCGGCTGCCGGGGATCGACGATCCCTTTCCGCTGATCTACACCCACGCCACCACACTCCTTTTCTGGGTCGTCTGGTTCATGGGCATCGTCCTCGCGGCACCTCTGGCAGGGCGGCTCTGGTGCGGTGTGTGTCCGCTCGGCTATCTCTCCGACCGCCTTGGCAGGATCGGCCTCAACGTCAAGTGGCCGGGGGGTGCGTTCAAGTATCTGCCGGTGCTCGCCGTCTTCGCCATAGGAGTCGGGGCGGCGCTCTTTTTTGACGCCCACAAGTCCCCGCACATGACGGCGGTGCTGGTGGGCGCGTCAACGCTTGTGGCGGCGGTGACCGGGCTCATCTGGAAGCGCTCGATCTTCTGTGGGCGTCTCTGCCCCGTCGGGCTCGTCCTCTCGCTCTACTCGCGCCACGCGCCGCTAAAGGTGGGCGTCCACGACGAGGAGCGCTGCCAAAGCTGCACTAAACGCGACTGCGCTTCACGCAAGGGGCAGTGGCGACGCTGGGATTCGGGTACGCTGGTTCTCCACAAAAAGACGTTTAGCTCCGGCTGCCCGGTGGCCCTTGACCCGCCGACGATGGACAACAACCAGTGCCTGCTCTGCCTGGAGTGCGTACGAAACTGCCCGCACGCAAACCTCGGCCTCTTCGCGGGCAGAGCGCCCCACGCGACCCTTCACCCGCTAACGAGCTCGGCGGCGCTCCTTTTGCCGCTCCTCGCCGGGCTGGTGGCGCTGGCGCTGGTGCGCACCTGGCCTGCGCTTCGCGACGCGGTGGCTCCGGGGACCTATCCCGAAGTGTGGGTGTGGGCGCTCTGGTTCGGGGCGGTGTTGCCGCTCGCCATTCTCCTCCCGGCTCCGCTGGCGGCGTGGCTGGGTGAACGCACGAGCGGCAAAAGCGTCGGTTGGCCCCCCCCGGAAAACGAGCTCAACCCCGGCCCCCCGCTGCCGACGGCTGGGACAGAGGCAGGGGCAGGGACTGAGGGAGGGGCATTCAGGCGCAGCGCCTTTAGCCGCTTTGCCGGGCGCATCTTCGCCCCCTTCGCCGGGTTGGTGCTGGGAGGCCACGCGGCGCTGGCTCTGGTAAAATTAAACGCAAAGGCGGCGTATCTGCCCTACCTCTTCTACGATCCCCTCGGGGCCTCTACCTATCAGGCGATCCACATCGCCGAGACGCTGAAGCTGCCCGATCTGGTGATACCGCTGGCGGTGGTTAAATATCTCGCCTTCGCGCTTTTGGCGTTCGGGACTTTTCTCGGGCTAAAGGAGACGGGGTGGGCCTGGTTTGGCAAAAATACTGGCAGAAACACTTGCAAGACGACAGAAAAAGAGAGCGCAGACAAACTCGGCACCATCGCACTCATGCTGGCGCTGCTCGGTTTTGCCGCGCTCCTGGCGCTCTACGGGGCTACCCTCTATCACTGGCTCTTTGCGGGACGATGACAAAAAGATGATGCGTAAACTTCTACTTCTTCCGGCGCTTTTGGCGCTTGTCTGCACCGGGGCCCTCTCGCCCCCGACGGCGTCGGCGTGCTTTGGCACCGAGCTGCGGGTGGCGATAGTTAACGATTCCACAGCAGCCAAGAAACTGGCGAGCTTCGCCACCGGTTATTTCGTGGAGGAGAAAACGGGCATCGCCCCCGACTTTATCGAGACCGCCGACCCCGTGGCCGACCTTCTGGCAGAGAAACTGGACATCGCGCTCTTTCCCTCGGCGATCACACCGCCGGAGGGGCTGATAGCGCGAAGCGCGGGGGCGCTCCCCGGCCTTGCCCCTGCCGGAGGCGGCGGCTACAACTACTGGCTGCGAGCCGACACCCCCGAAGACCTGCGCTTCTCGACGCTGGAAAAGGCGCTGGCGGCGATACACCGCTTCTTCTCCGGCGCTGTGTACAAGGACGCCCTTAAAGACGCAGGCGACAATTTAAAGAAAGCAGCGCGAAAGGCCGTTAACGATGCGACGTAAACTCGCGCGCCCCGCAGCCACGGTCTCGGCAGCTGCGGCGGCGCTTATAATTTCAGCCCTGCTCACCCTTGGCGGCTGCTCTCAGGGTAAAGAGACCCCCACCTTCCGCGTGGGCTACATGATCTGCAACTCGATCGAGGAAACCCGCGCGCGCTTCGAGCCCTTAAGCGCCTACCTCTCCGAGGCGACGGGGGCGCGCTTCGAGCCCGTTTTCATCGACACGGTGGACATCGAAGAGCACTTTGAAAAAGGCGAGCTGGATTTTACCCACACCAACTCGCTCCTCTATGTTTTGCTGGCCGAACGGCACGGGGCAAAGCTGGTGGTGGCCGACAAGCGCGGAGCCTTCGGGGCGCTGACCCGGGGCACCATAATTGTGCGCGCCGACTCTCCCATAAAGACCCTGAGCGATCTCGCGGACAAGCGCCTCGTCTTCGGCCCCCAGTGGGCACCCTTCGGCTTTCTCTCGCAGTACGCGCTTATGCTGGACGGCGGCGTCGATCCCGAGGTCGATCTCGGCCCCTACTCTTTTCCCGGCGGCTCGTGGAAGCACGAGAAGATCGTCTACTCGGTGCTCTACGGCGCTTACGACGCCGGAGCCGCCCCGCTCATCGATCTGGAAGAAATGACCGCCGAAGCGAAGATCGCCCCCGGCGCTTTCCGTATCCTCGCCTCCTCGGAGCTGGCCCCCTACTGCACCGTCGCGGCTTCCGGCAGGGTGGAGCAGCGCTGGTCGTCG
>CAXMSR010000062.1:0-7370 GCA_964195725.1 uncultured Kiloniellaceae bacterium
AGACCAGCGAGATGTGAACCGAGGCCTCCTTCGCCGTTTTGAGCAGCAGCGTTTGAGCTCTTCGAACCTCGGCGAGGCGCCCGGCGGGCGAGCCCAGCTTGAGGTTGAAGATCGTCTCGCCGCACATCCCGCGCCTTATCCAGTTGGCTACCAGCTTGGCTACCCTGGGGCCCCCGGCGACTATGTCGCACACCATCCAGTCCACCCGCTTTTCCGGCCTGTAGGTGAAGCCGTCAACTTCAAGGTGGGTGACGAGGCCGGTTTTAAGCGCCTCCGGGGTGAGCTTGCCGTTGTCCACGGCGGTGACCACGAGGCCGCGATTTGCCAGTGTCCAGCTCCAGCCGCCCGGTGCGGCCCCCAGGTCAACGGCTTTCATGCCGGGTTTTAGCCGTGTATAAATCTCGTCGGGGGAGATGAAGAGCGACAGCGCCTCTTCCAGTTTTCTGGCCGAGCGGCTGGGGGCCTCGGAGGGCAGCTTGATGCGCGCCGCGCCCATGGGCCAGGGCGAGCTTAGTTGGGGGCTGGAGAGCCCTATGATGGCTTGCGCGTCGTTTTCAAAGAATAGATGGAGCCGGGGCGCGCCCCGGCCCGGAATGAACCTCACCCCGAAGCGGCCCAGGCGGTCGGCGATTTGCTGGGCGACCAGCTGGGCTTCGGAGAGAACCGAACGCATGTTTTCAGTGTCGGGGGTCTCGGCTACGATGGCTTCCAGGGCTTTTATGGTGTGGTGGTTTTTTACGACCTGACGCACCTTCGAGACGATGGCGGCGATGGGGTCGGCCTCGTTGTTGAGATCAAGGCGTGCGGCCACCATAAAGAGCTGGCGTGCGAAGATGAAGTCTTTGAGCTCAAGCAGCCGCCAGGGTTTTGGCGTGAAGCCCTTGGAGGACAGCTCAAAGAGCACGTAGCCCGAGCCCTGCGTGTACTCGGTCGTCGCGCCAAGCTCTTTGGCCTCGGCTGAAAGTTCATTTTCGAATCCTGGGCGGCAAAGCGCCAACCATTTGTAGTCCACTGTAGCCTCCGTCTAAAACTACCATGACACACCAGAGCACCGGCTGATAAGCCTCACTCGGGTCTATATTGAAAAAGAGAAAGGCCTGCTTTGCCCTTCTCAGTCGTCGTAAAAGGGGTGCCCTGCTTTGAATGTGATTTTGCCGTGGTGGACTTTGACGATGATCTTGTCGGCTCCGCCCTTCCACGTCTTGGCGCGGCTGGAACCTTTGAACTCAAGGCTCAAGGTGCGCTGCCGGTCTGAGGTGTTGCTTACGTCTTCGCCGTTTAGCATGAAGCGGAAGGTGATGGTGGAGCGGTAGTCCGAGAGATTTATCAAACGCCCCGAGATCGTCTCGTGCCGGGGGTCTACGACGATCTCTCCCTCCTGGCCCTCTTCTATTACGATCTCCGACATCCTCTCGGAGTCGCCTTCGAGGTCGATCTTGCCGGAGAGGATCTTGACCGCCAGCGTGTCGGCCTCTTCTGTGCCCTGGGTGAAGATCACCGGATCGCTGTCGATGGTGACCTTGCGGCCGGCGCGTCTTGAGCCCTTCATGGGTATAACCGCGACGCGCCCGCCGTCGGCGTCGCCGATGGAGAGGCGCAGCGCGCTCGCTTTCGTGATGTTTATCTGCAAGAGCTCGCCTGCATAATAGGTCTTCCGGAACGGCGGCTCCATCGTCTGCGCTTTGAGCGCGTCTGCAAGCCAATTGTCGGCAGCGTGGGCAGGCAGACAGGCAAAGAGCAGCAACATTACAACAAAAATGGGCATATTCGGTTTGAGGCGTTGCGGGTTCAAATCGCTGCTCCGTTTTCCGGGGATAAAATTATTCTGAAAGATTCGCACATCCACTACAGGTAGTGCAACCCTCAATCGGCATTGTGCCCGCCGGCAGCTGAACTTGGCGTCGCCAGGGCCGATTATAGGTGGCATTGGGTGCAAAGGGTGCTCTCTTCGGTAAAGTCCAGCCGTGAAAAAGCGCCGAAGGGGGTGGACTCGTGGCGGGTGTGGCAGGTATCGCAGTGAAGGGTGTTGTCGTTGCCCATGGGGAGGACGTCGGGCTTTTTGTAATACTTCCTTGCGCCAGTGCCGCCCGGCATCTTTACCCCCTGTACGTGCGCGTCCTGATAGCGAAGGCTCGTGTACATGTCGGAGGTCAGCCCCTCGGCCTGAATCTTATCGACAAAATCCTGATATTCGTCGAGGGGTACCGCGATGCCAACCATGTAGTCTGCGGTGTCCCACTGCTCGGGGGAATCCACCGCGATCAGGCAGGGGTTGGGTTTATGGCACTCGCTACACTGCTCGTCCAGCACCTCGCCGCTCAAGGGAGCGAGGCGCAGGGTTACCTCTATGTCCGCAGTTGTTTCAAGGTTGACTATCGCTGTGGCTCCTTCCAGGTTTGCCGCCAGCGGGTAGAGGGTCACCTCTACCTCGATATGGACGCAACCCGTCACCGTTCCGAAGGAGTTGAGCGTGCGCACGTTGAGGGTGGCGCTTCGGGAAGAGGGCACGTCACTAAAGGCAAATGCTCCTTGCCCGTCCGAATACGCCGAGCGGTCGAGAAGCGACACCCTTGCCCCCTGCACCGGTTCCCCGGTTGCGTCGTCAATTACATAGCCGGTTATGGTGATCAGCGCACCCCTCTGCCCCGATTCGCTTGCCCCAAGTGGCTGTTGCAAATTTGTGGTTTGCTCCTGCGCGCCAGAGTGAAGAGGAGTCAACAAGACCGTCACCAGAAAGATGCGTCGGAACAGTCTGCTCCGGTTGATCCGAGTAGCCATGTCATGCTCCAGCGGTCAAGGTGTGCTGCGAAGCCCTGGTGCGTTTAAGTCGTGCGCGTGGCGCGCGCGACGCTCTGCGCCCTCTCTGCTTAAAATCGTTGGCTCTGCGCAACCCCATTTATCCGCCCACGCTTGCGGCGTTAGGGCACCGCACATGCCTGTAGCTTCAAAGCATTAACTATACCGTAGTTCCAAAGAAGCGAAAGTGCCCTGATGATTGAGAGGGCCTACAACTCTACGCTGGCGTTAATACCCCCAATTTCAGGTTCTACACAACTGTTTGTGAAATAAAAAAGTCGAGGCACTACATTTTGTGGGTTGTGCAAATTTAGTTTATCAATGTAAACTAAATAAGAATAAAGCCTGACAGGTAAAAGGTTTTTCATTCATAACCTAGTGCAGCTACAGGTTGGGGCGATGGAACAGGGGAAAGTGGACAAGCGAAAAACCAGGATACGCCGCACCGTAGACCCCCTCGTGCGGGCCTATGGAGTGGGCGAAGTGGAGAAGCTTAGCGGCATAAGCCGCATAACCCTTCACGTATGGGATCGCTCCGGCTTTATCCGCCCCACGGTTGTCGGCGGCGGAGCGGGCACCGGCAACAGACGCAAATATTCGTTTTCCGACATAGTGGCCCTGCGGGTGGCCAAGAGGCTTCGCGACGACGGCATCTCGTTGCAGGCACTTCGCCGGGTGTCGAAATATTTGAGAGAGCGCGAGAACGTGGAGAACCCCTTTGCCGAGCGCTACCTGGCCGTACACGGGACAGACGTGGTTATGGTGCGCAAGGACGAGGTGGTGTCGCTATTGCAAAGCCCCGGCCAGTACTGGCTGCTGCATCTGGATCTGGAAGGGGAGGCGGCCAAGTTAAAACGCGAGGTTCAAGCACTGGCGGCCTAGCAGGGGGCGGGTTTTTTGTGTGGATACTCAGGAGGTAACGATGGCACTCGACGACATTGACAAGAGACGTTTCCCACGGATGGAAGAGCAGACCACGATACTGGTGCGCACACTGGGCAAAGGCGGTATCGAGGGGTTCTGCAAAGGTGGGGTGCTCGGCCTTGGAGGGTGTGAGTTCTCCAGCACGACCGGGATTGCAAAGGGCACTTCGCTGGAGCTTTTGATCGCTGTTGAAAACCGTGTGGTTCGTGCAGGGGCAAAAGTGATAACCCAGCGCGACATGGGCGCTGACGGCTACATAGTTGGGGTCAAGTTCACTTCGATTCGCAAGCGCGACCGGGAGATGCTCGAATCGCTCTTCGCCCTTGAAGGGCTTGCGGCCAAGGCATCGGGTAAGCCCGACAGGAGCGCAAAGACAGCCGTAGCCTAGAGCCGTGGCCAGTCAGTTGTTGCTATAACTTTGCAAAAGATCGGCCACCTGCGAGTGGTCTTGTACAAGTGCCCATGAAAGAGGCGTGTTGCCCTCCATATCCCTGGCGTCTGCGTCCGCGCCCGACTGAAGCAGTAAAATCACGATCTCTCTATGACCACGAAGCGCCGCCTTGTGAAGAGGTGTGCGCGATTCCGCGTCGATAGCTTCTATATTGGCACCGGACTCGATGAGTGCTCTGGCCGCTCCCCTGTGGCCGCGCCGGGCTGCTTTGTGCAGCGGGGTCCAGCCCACCTCGTCGCGGGCCTCCGGGTCGGCTCCGTGGTGCAGCAGCAGCATCGCCATCCGGTAGGATGCCGCGCGGTGCAGCGGCGTGCGGCCCTCGCTGTCCCGGATGTCTACTCTAGCGCCGCGCTCCAGTAACTGCTCGGCCACCTCTAGCTGGTCGTAGGCAACGGCGTAATGGAGCACCGTGAGCCCCGCGCGATCCTGTTGATTCGGGTTCACGCCATCAAGGCCGACATCCCGCATGAGCCTGTCTGACCAAGTACCCTCCAGCTTTTCAGCACATTGTCCAGACGATCTAAAATTCATTGCCATGACTTTCCCCTGTCGTCAAGGGCCCGGACTCGCACTCTCCCCGAAATCAAAAATTTCAGCTGCCACCAGTGGCAAATACGGGCGCTTGGCATAATGGCCGAGTATATAAATTACTACCGGGTAGCTGGGCGCAAGTTTCAAAACGCACCAAAATACCGACGCAATTACATTGCCCGTGGGTAAAGATACTATTGCAGATCAGGAAAGAATCAAGGCTTCGGAGCGCGACTATTTTATCAGGAACCGCTTTTCGCTCTCGTGGGGGTCGTGGCACTTCATGCAGGCATCTTCCCCGGCGCGTTCGCGGTGCCCGGCAGTTATCGGCTGGTTGTGGCAGTCGATACACAGGTCGGCTTGCTCCATGCGCAGGAAGGACTCGAAGGTGGAGCCGTGGGGATCGTGGCACGACGAGCACATACCCATGGCGACGGGGCCGTGGACATGTCTGGCTGAAAAATCGGCGGAGTGGCAGCGGCCGCAAACCGTGCTCAGGTCGGTGTCGTAGGCGATGGGCTCGGCGCCCTTTTCGTGGCACGCCGTACACTCACCATCCTCCATCTCGGTGTGGTAGGAATAGAGCGCGCCTTTGGCTTCCGGGTCGATGGTAAGAGTTAGCGTTGTAGTCTTTTCGCCCACTATCAACTTCAGCTCGTGTACGCCGGCGGGGAGGTTCACTGTGGTGGAGAATGCGCCGTCTTTAATCCGGAAGGAGGTGTTTCTTCCGTCGAACTGCACTTTGCCTTTTTCAGCGCCCGAGGCCAAACCAACCAGACGCACGCGGCCATTTGACAGCGTACACTCCTGAAAGGGCGACAGCAGCGTTATAGACGCCGCCGAAGCAGGAAGAGCGAAGGCAAGGATTATGATAAGAACAGCGATCCGGTTAAGCATGGAAAAGCTCCAGGTGGTCGTTCATTTTGTGAAAGCGATTTCGCCGAGAATCCACCTCGCGTAAAATCAGTCACGCGAGCCTGTCCCAACGATGCAACACTAATATATCCCAAGTTTTGCTAACAGTAAAAGTTTTTACTGTGAATTTTGTCACTGCTTGCTTTTGTTGCGGCTGCAAGCATGTTTTTTTTCGCACAAAGACCCGGCGTCGCGCTGACTTTATGTTTTCCTGAAAAAACCGCCCATCGCCCAAACGGTGCCCAGCCCCAGAGTGATCGTCCCCACCAGAACCAGCCATACGCCGGGGTCGCGATGTACGTGGAACATGGCCTCGGTCGCCCTTATGGCGCTTGCCCAGGTGAGGTTGAGGTTGCCCAGGCGCGCGCTGCGAAACATCGGCAGCTCGCCCACAAAGGCCCCGGCGGTTTCACGGCCGTTTTTTTCGATTAGCGCAAGATACACTCCGGGGCCGGCGTATCGTTGATAGCGCTGCCCGGCTTCCAGCGTGCCCTTGACGCGAAGCCGCCTGCCGTCGGCCATGATCGCCTCTTTGGCGCGCGTGGCCTCAAAAGGGCCCAGCCCCGCCACCTCTACCAGGGCTCCGGTGGTGCGCTCTGCGCCGCCCTGCGGGTAGACCACCGTCGAGCCGTAGATCAGGGGGTGGTTCAGTCTGGCGGTGCCGCTGGTCAGAACATTGCCCTCCATGTCGGTGAGCGAAAGGCGGCTGATCGTGTCCAGCTCCTTGCCCTCGTCATTTCGCACGATGTCCACCCCGTCCAGCACCAGCCCCACGCCCATCGAGGCGACCTCGACACGCACGTCCTTGGACACCTGGATGTTCTGGGCGCGCTCGCCCCAGCCGCTTCCCAGGATGAACCCGGCAAAGACGAGCATGAACCCCAGATGCACCAGCACCTCGGCCATGCCGCGCTTGCGTCTTTTTCGCGTAAAGAACCAGTTGACGGTGCAAAGGGTAAGGCTTATCACCATCGCCCAGGTCAGCCCGACGAGGATATATACCCAGGCCGAGTAGGGGAGCTGGGCGGGGGCGAACTCGCTAAACCACCGGCTAAAGGGCATTGAATCCATCTCGACCCAGAACTTGGGGTCGCGGTTGTAGGCGACTATCGAGCCCACCGCCAGATCCAGGCACCAGAGGATGCTGGTGAAGACAAAAAAGATCGGTGAAACCAGCATATTCCACAGGGGGGTAATCAGCGGTATCGCTTTTATCCTTGCGTTCATCTTCCTACCTCAACGGGTGCGAGGTCTCGAACAAGAGCCCCAGCCCAAGAAAGGTGAAGAGCATCAACGCGCACCCGCAAAGCGACAGTACGTCCACGGGCCAGCCCTGCCAGCGTCCCTTGTTGCGTACATGGATGACTCCCGAATAATAGAACCACAGCACCGCCGACCAGAGCCCCTTGATGCGCCACGTCCAGTAGCTGCCCCAGGCCAGATAGGCCCAGAGGCTGCCTGCGATCATGCACCAGGAAAAGAGGATGTAGCCCAGATACAGCGCCTCGTCCAGCATCCTGCGCTCCTGGCCCCAGGGCGAAGCCTCTATCCCGAGCAGCCGGTAGGTGGACAAGAGCGCCGCCATCACAAACATCCCGTAGGCCGCAAATGAAGAGGCGACGTGCAGAAAAAAGAGCGGAGTGTCCAGCGCGGGGGTCAGCGGAGCCAGCGCCATGTCGCCGTCCGAGGCCTTCCACAGCGCTACGAGCGCCAGCGTAAGCGCGCCGGGCAGAAGCTTTAGCGCGTCGTAGCG
>CAXMSR010000063.1:0-7261 GCA_964195725.1 uncultured Kiloniellaceae bacterium
GTCCGTCAAAGATCACCGGGAACTCCATCAGCTCTGTCATCCTGTCGAAGTCGGGCTGGCGAAACTCGCCCCACTCGGTGCAGATCGCCAGCACATGCGCGCTCTTCAGGGCGTCGTAGTTGCAATCACAGAAGGTGAGCCCCTCGGGGTCGCAAAGGGCGCGCCGGGTGTTCTCGGTGGCCACCGGATCGAAGGCGCACACATTTACGCCCGACTCCAGAAGCTCGCGGATAACCGTCAGGCTGGGGGCTTCGCGCACGTCATCGGTGTTGGGCTTGAAGGCGAGGCCCCATACGGCCACCTTCGCCTGGTCGGGCATTATGTTGGCCCCTTCCAGATGGGCGAGGATTTTTTTTGCCAGCGAACCCTTTTGGCGTTCGTTCAGCTCGTCCACGGCGTTTAACACCTGCGGCTCGTAGCCGTAACTTTTGGCGGTATGGATGAGCGCCTTGACGTCTTTGGGAAAGCACGAGCCGCCGTAGCCCAGGCCGGGAAGAGGAACTGGTAGCCGATGCGCGAGTCGGCGCCCATCCCTTTTCGCACCGCGCTCACGTCGGCGCCTACTTCTTCGCAGATGTTGGCGATCTCGTTCATGAAGCTGATCTTGGTCGCCAACATCGCGTTGGAGGCGTATTTGGTCATCTCCGCCGAGCGCACGTCCATACTGATGACGGGGTGATTGGTGCGAAGAAAGGGGGCGTAGAGTTCGCGCAAAAGTTCCTCTGCGCGCTCCGAGCCGCAGCCGATGACGATGCGGTCGGGCTTCATAAAATCCTGTATCGCGCTGCCCTCTTTGAGAAATTCGGGGTTGGAGGCGACGTCGAATTCGATCTCGACCGCGCGCCGCTCCAGCTCAAGGCCGAGCGCCTCCGACACTTTTTGCGACGTGCCCACCGGGACGGTGGATTTTGTGACGACGAGGCGATAGCCTTCCATCCGCTCTCCGATCGAGCGGGCCACCGTCAGCACATGCTGAAGGTCGGCCGAGCCGTCTTCCTCCTCCGGGGTGCCCACGGCGATGAAGATCACCTGAGAGCTCTCGATGCCGCTTGCGATGTCGGTGGTGAAGGTAAGCCGCCCGTCTTGGAGGTTTCGTTCCATCAGTCGGGGAGGCCGGGCTCGTAGATGGTGGGCTTGCCGCTTGTGAGGGTGTCGATTTTTTCCTGGTCGATGTCGATGCAGACAACGCTGTTGCCCATCTCGGCGAAACAGACACCGGTGACCAGACCAACGTAGCCGGTGCCTACTACACAAACTTTCATGGATTCTCCCTAAAGTATTAAAAGCCCCAAGGCGGGCGGCTTAAGCTTTGTTTCGTTTGCGATAACGCAAGAGGGCTTCGATTATGCGATCCGCGACGCGGTTTTTGTCCATCAGCGGAATCCCTGCGATCTTGCCGTCGGTAGAGATGACCTTGACCGCGTTGGTGTCGCTGTGAAAGCCCGCTCCCGGCTGGGTCACGTCGTTGGCGACGATCAGGTCGAGCTTCTTTCTCTTTAGCTTGATCCGCGCGTTTTCCTCGATATTCTCCGTCTCGGCGGCAAAGCCCACCAGGAGCTGCCCGTCGCGTTTTCGCCGCCCAAGCTCGCTGAGGATGTCGGAGGTCGCCTCCAGCTCCAGAGCGGGGGGGGCGTTGTCCTTTTTCTTGATCTTCTCGGCCGCGCTTGAGCTCGGACGCCAGTCGCACACCGCTGCCGTCTTGATGATGATGTCGGCCTCGTCGAAGTGGGCGAGGGTGGCGTTGTACATCTGTTCTGCGGTCTCGACCTGTATAGTGTCGCTGCCCACCGGAGAGGGGAGGTTGGTGGGGCCGCTTATCAGCTTCACCTGGGCGGCACCGTGGCGAACGGCGGCGCGCGCCAGCGCGTAGCCCATCTTGCCCGACGAGTGGTTGGAGATAAAGCGCACCGGGTCGATCGGCTCGACGGTGGGGCCTGCGGTGATGAGCACACGCAGCCCTTTTAGTGCGTTGGGGGTGAGCACCGCCTCGATCGACTCCACTATCTGCTGCGGCTCGGCCATCTTGCCCTGGCCGGTGACGCCGCACGCCAGCTCGCCCGTTTCGGGTTCGACGAAGTGGTAGCCCGATTCGGCGAGTCGTTTTAAGTTGTTGCGCATCGCGGGGCTCTCCCACATCACCGAGTTCATGGCGGGGGCAAAGAGCACCGGCACCTTTGTGGCCATGATCATGGTGGAGAGAAAATCGTCGGCCAGCCCGTTGGCTACCTTGCCCATTATGTTGGCGGTGGCGGGGGCCACCACCGTTATGTGGGCGCGGTCGGCAAGAGAAACGTGACCGATCTCCGAACCGGTGAGGAGCTCGAACATCTCAAAGGTGACCGGGTTGCCGGTTACCGTCTGGAAGGTCAGGGGGTTGACGAAGTTGATAGCGCTCTTCGTCATGACCGTGTGGACGTTGGCCCCGCGTTTTATCAGCTCGCGACACAGGTATACAGCCTTGTAGACTGCGATGGAACCTGTGACGCCGAGCGTTATCTCTAACCCTTTAATCATCTGTGTGCCTATCTGAAGAAGGGATTGGTACGTTTTTCGATCTCCACCGTGGTGGAGGGGCCGTGGCCCGGATGTATTTTTGTTGCGCCGTCGAGGGTGAAGACCTTTTCCCGCACGGATGTTATCAGCGTGTCGTAGTCGCCGCCCATGAGATCGGTGCGGCCTATGCTGCTCTTGAAGATCAGGTCGCCGACAAAGAGTTCGTCTTCGATGAGAAAGCAGACCGAGCCGCGAGAATGCCCGGGGGTGTGCAGCACTTTGATCTTGAAGCCGCCAAGGGCGAGCTCTTGGGCGTCGGCAAGCTCTTTGTCGGGCATCGGGGCGGCGTCTACGGTTACGCCGAAGAGCGCGCCCTGCTGGGGCATCTGCTCGATCAGGGGCAGAGCTTCCGGGTGTGCGTAGATCGGCACGTCCAGCGCCTCTTTTAGGCCCCCCATGCCGCCTACGTGGTCAAAATGGCCGTGGGTGATGAGGATTGCCTCTACGTCTCCGCCCCTCGCCTTGACCTTTTGCGCTATCACAGGGGCGTCGCCGCCCGGATCGATGACCACAGCTTTTTTGGTGAGTTCGTCGGCCACAATGAAGCAGTTAGCCTGGATCATTCCCACAACAAGAGTCTCAACTATCACTTCGTCTACCTCGCATAGTGTATGTTTTACAGTGCTATCCCAAAAGCCAGCGTCTGCCGGCCTCCAATACGTTTTCCAGCGCTTTTTCCCCGGCGGCTTCCCCGTAGAGGCGCACCACCGGCTCCGTTCCGGATTTTCTGACGAGGAGCCAGCTTGAGTCTTCCAGCAGCAGCTTGGTGCCGTCTACAGTTACCACCTCAACCACCGCTACGCCGCCCACCGCTTTGGGGGGGGCCGCCAGCCGTTCGGGCAGCGCCACTTCCTGGGCGGCGGTGAGGCGAAAGTTCTCGCGCCTTGTTAGGTGCATGCCGACGCGCGCGTAGAGCTCGTCGAGCTGCTCGGTGAGCGATTTACCCCTCTTCGCCACCATCTCGGCAGCCAGTAGACACGCCAGTATACCGTCTTTTTCGGGAACATGCCCGCGAATCGACAACCCGGCAGATTCTTCGCCCCCCATTACAAGCTCGTCGCGGCTGATAAGCTCGCCGATGAACTTGAACCCCACCGGGGTCTCGAATACTTTACGGCCAAGATCGGCGGCGACGGCGTCGATAAGATGCGAGGTGGCCACGCTGCGCCCCACGCCGCCTTTGATGCCGCGTTCGCGCACGAGATAATCGAAGAGGAGCGCCAGAAAGTAGTTGGGCTCGATGAACTTTCCGCCACGGTCTACGATGCCGAAGCGGTCGGCGTCGCCGTCGGTGGAGAGCCCCAGCGCGTAGCTGTCGTCGTCGCGGACGAGCGCGATAAGCTCGGGGATATACTCCTCGCTCGGCTCCGGGGGGCGTCCGCCGAAGGTGGGGTCGGGGTTTTCGTGGATCACCCTTACGTCGCACCCCGTCTCTTCGAGTAGCGTGTCCAGATACCCCACCGAGGTGCCGTAGAGCGGGTCGAGGGCGAACTTTAATCCCGCCGAGCCGATGAGTTCCAGGTCAACCAACCCGCGTAGCCGCTCCAGATAGGCGGGGCGCGGGTTGTGTGAGCTGATGAGCCCGCTGCCAAATGCCTGGTCGAAGTCGCAATCTTTATAGCTGCCCGACGCGATCAGCTTGTTGGCGCGCCGCTCGATCTCGGAGGTGGTCTCCGGCAGCGCGGGGCCTCCCCACGAGGGGCTGAACTTTAGCCCGTTATAGTGGGGCGGGTTGTGCGAGGCGGTGAAGTTTAGCGCGCCGTCCCAGCCGTTCTCCAGTATGTCGAAGGCGAGCACCGGCGTGGGTACGCTGCGGTCGGTTAGTTTGGCCGGGATGTTGTTGGCGGCCAGCACCGAGGCGGCCACCTTCGCAAAACGCTCGCCCATGAAGCGATTGTCGTAGCCCACCACCACGCCGCGCGGCTCTTGGCCTTGCCCGTGCGCGGCCAGATAATCGGCGATCGCCTGGGTGACGAGGCGCACGTTCTCGAAGGTGAATTCATCGCACATCACCGCGCGCCACCCCGAGGTGCCGAACTTGACCGTTACTTTGCCCATCTTCATAGCCCTTCTTGTGCAAACAGTTTAAAGGCGTCCCACAATGAGGCTGTCAAGCCCGGTGCGGCCTGTGCGCGGAGAGGTGTCGTCGGGGTCGGGATAGCCCAGCGCCACCACTGCCATCAGCTCCAGGGTGTTGTCGGCGTTCAGCACGCGCTCCGCCTCTTGGCGGCGGTTTAATATCTCGCCCAGCCAGCAGCTGCCCAGCCCCTTGGCGTGCGCCGCCAGGAGAATATTCTCCAGCGCGGCTCCGATCGACTGGATGTCTTTGTCTCTGTGGTAGATTTTGGCTGTATCCAGAAAGACCGCTATTGCCGCCGTGCAGCTTTTTAGCACTTTTGCCGACTTGGTCAACCCGGCAAGCTCGACCAATTTGTCCTTCGACTCCACCGTCACAAAGCGCCAGGGCTGGTTGTTAATGCCCGAGGGTGCCCAGCGCGCCGCCTCGCACAGCTCGTCGAGGGTCGCGCGGCTTACCGGCTCATCGGTGAAGTGGCGCACCGTCCTGCGGTCAAAAAGACACTGTAGATCGTTTTGTTCGCACATTGTAGAGAGACCTCTTTGAGGACGGCAGAGCCCGGCGTGGCGAGGTTCTGGCTTGTTAGCTGTTTTTAGCTGGTTAAGCGTAGCGCATCGGGGCGCAAAGAACCGACCCAAGTGATTAAAGTATAGCAATTGCGTTTCCGGGGGGTCAAGAAATCACCTTAAACGCAAGGATTTTAGCGGTTTACTTTGTTTGGCTTGAGCTTTTTGGTACAATGTTACGGCTCGCGTTGATAAAGCGGCGCTGAACAGACGAAGATGCTGCCCCTGTGAGCAGTGGGCCGCAGGGATGTTTTGAGGACTGAGGCTAGCGGAGAGTGGATGGAAGTAATACCGCTGGGGGTTGGCGGAGCCTTTGCCAAGACCCTTAACAATACGAACTTTTTGATATGCCCAAAAGAGGGCGAGCCCTTCCTGTTGGACTGCGGGTTCACCGCCTCTCGTGCGCTCGCAGCCCAGGGCGTCGCGCTCCCCGATGTCTCCCGCATCCTGCTCAGTCATCTGCACGCCGATCACATCGCAGGATTGGAAGAGTTTGGCTTTGGCGGTTACTTCTCCTGGGAAGAGAAGGCGCAGCTGTTCGTTCCCCAGCCGCTGCTTGAGCTGCTCTGGCCCCGTTCGCTGAAGGGCGGCATGGGGCAGCTGCTGCCGGGCGGTGACGGCACCCCCTTCGAGGCCGGTCTTGACACCTACTTTGACGTAACCTCCATCGGCGAAGGCGCGGCGCTGGAGTTCGGCTCGGTCGAGGTCACCCCTTTTGAGGTGCCCCATGTGCCTGGACGCAAGAGCTGGGGCTACGTGATGGCAGACCGCGCCAGCGGCGGCAAGGCGATGTTTACCTGCGACACCGCTTTTTGCAGGGACAATATCATCCGTCACGGACGGGGGAGCGATGTAATATTCCACGATTGCCAATTCATAAGTAGTGACACCATCCACGCATCGCTGGGCGAGCTGTTGACATTGGACGACGACTGGCGGGGGTTTGAGGGCAGGACGGGGAAGATGCGGCTGGCGCAAGAAGGAGTAGCGCTGGAAGTGTGACCCGTTTTCTTTGTCTGTCAATTGCTTGACAATTGCTTGGCCGGGTGGCAGAGGGGTACAGCGGTACCCCGGCAGGGTTTGCTACTCGACCTGCAGCTGTCACTTAAATGCAAAAAGCTTGCTCGATGCAGCGCAGCGAGCAAGGCTGCATCTGCTTCAGAGTGTTTCTGTAGACGTAGATGAAATTAGATTTAAGTGGCAATTTATCACCAAAAGCTTTTACACTGAGAATAGGGGATGTATCGCCTTTGTATAGAGGCTCTTTTTACGCCGCTGGCTGGCGTGCCTGAACTTTTGACAGTTGAGGCAGTTGGTGTTTTGCGGTGGTTGGAGGATAGATGGGCAACAGAAGCACCAGGAGATTTCCGCGCATCAGTACCGACTTGGATGCGGTGGTGGTCACCCGGAGCGGCAACAAGGAGGTTCACCCGATCGTCATCGCTGAGCTTAGCCAGGGTGGTGCGTTTTTGAAGGGTGATGTTCCTCTCGGGATGGGCAGGGTAGTGGTTTTGGAGGGTAAATACCCGTGGGGCGAGTTCAAAGTTCCCTGTAGGGTATTGTACCAGCGCCAAGTCGATGACAAGCATGGCATGGGTGTGCGTTTTGAGATTGGCGAGGCCGACCCGCCCGACAGCCTGCTGGGCTACATCAATCAGAAATTGCCGGAAGCTGTCCTCAATATTATGGAGGACAACTAACCGTTGCCCTGGCCGCAAAGAATGACAGCGCCTGCGCTGTAGGACGGTAAAGCCGCCGAGGCGGCTCTTGCGATGCGGGATGATGATTTGATGATGAGTTTATAAAGGGAGAGCGCCGAGCTCTCCCTTTTTTGGTTTTACGACAGAGGTTGTTTGTACGGGGGCAGCGGGATAGGCGGTGGTCGCCGCGCCGCGTGGTTACGCTTCAGGCAGCGGCGCGCTTGGACTACGGGGAGCGCAATTGCGCCCTCGCACCCTTTAGGCGCACCCCTCAATAGTGGGGCGGCGGCGGCTCGTCGGCCAGCTCGGCCAGTTGGGATTCGGACTGGGCGGTTGCGTGCTCGCGCAGCATCTTCATCTCGCGT
>CAXMSR010000064.1:0-7246 GCA_964195725.1 uncultured Kiloniellaceae bacterium
GCTTGCTCAAGCGCGTCTATCAGCACCTCTCTGTCGATGCCTTTCTCTCTGACAACCTGATCTATTACGCGGTTCATGTCGTTAGTCATCGTTTGCTGTTCCCGATGTCTTCCCGGCTGCTGCGGCTTGCCTGCTTGCTCGCTCTGCCGAGGTTTGATTGTCGATGTCTTTGTTCTTGCCGAAAACCCCCTATATAAGGAGGTCGGCTGAAAATCTAGATGTCAATTACAGGGTCGAGCTTCGCCGTGGCGATGTCGTCCCAGTCGATCGTTATGGTGGTGCCGTCGTCTAGTTCGAGCAGTATGGCGCCGGCCTCGTTCAGGCCGAGGTTGACGCCCTTGAAGCGCTTTCGCCCGTCTATCAACGAGTGCGTCTTGATGAGCACCAGCTGATCTTTAAAACGCTCGAAATGCTGCGGGTTTGTTAGTGGACGACGTATCCCCGGTGAGGACACCTCCAGAGCGTATTCACCCAGGATTGCGTCTTCTACCTCAAGATGCGGCCCCAGCTCGCGGCTTATGGCTCCGCACTCGTCCAGGGTGATGCCGCCTTCTTTGTCCGCCAGGATTTGGAAGGTCTGTCCGCTGCCGCTGCCCACAATGCGCAGATCAACCAGCTCAAAACCCATGGATTCGATGATGGGCGTGATTAAATTAAGCACTGTCTGTCTGGTTTTATCTGTTGTCATGTTCTCTAAACGCAAAAAAGTGGGGTCTCACGAACCCACTAGTACAAAGTCGTACACTATGGCAGGCAGTTATATAGCACTGTTGGCCCCTTATGTAAAGGGGATGCTTGCCGATCATTTCGAGGAAAGAAAGCGTGGTGGGCGGCGGCGATGAGGTTTGTCTGTGTCAGCCCGCCAGCATCTGGAATGCCCAGGCGATCAATAAGGTGCCGCTAAGGCAAAGGGTGAGGTAGAGCCAGAACACCCGCTGGTGAAAGAGGGTGAGAAATACGCCCATCACCGGCAACGCCGTCACAGGCCCGCCAATCAGCAGCGCCATGCCCGAGGCCGGGCTGACCCCGGCCTCGATGAAGCCGAAGAGGATGGCGGTGGCGGTTATCTGGGTGATATGCAGCGGCACCACCGCTACGGTGAGCCCCAACACCGAAAGGGGGTCGCCCGAGGTAAGCAGCGCGTCTATCCAGGCGTCGGGAATGTAGTAGCGCGCCAGCACTTCTATGGTGATACCTAGTATAAGGTACTTGCCTACCTTGGCGCCGCCCTCCCAGACCTTGGCGAAGTAGACTGCTACGGGGCTGCCGCCCTCTTTTTCAACGCGCTTTGAGAACATCTCGTTGCAGGCGCAGCGCAGTATCTCTTCCGGGTACTCTTCGTCGTGAAAATCCCCCTTGGGCAGCTCTTTGCGAAAGAGGTCGTGCACGTTAAAGCCGCGCAGCTCCATTATATGCACGACGCCACCGGCGAAGAGGCCCATAAAGAGGGTCGCCACCACTTCGGCGTTGGCCCACATGGGGCCTATGTTGTTAAGGGCCAGCGCATACCCGGCCGGGCTCATAAGGGGCGAAGCCACCAGAAGGCTCATCGCCGGGGCCAGAGGGAGCCCGCCGAGGATGAGGCTGATAGTCAGAGGCAGGATGCCGCAGGCGCAGAGGGGGCTGACGATGCCCAGCACCGTGGCCACGAAGATGGCGACTATGCCATAGCGGGTGAGGGCGTGTCTGATCTTCAGGTGCCATTTCTTCGTTCTTATCCAGGCTTCCAGCAGGATGCCGACGAGGAAGTAGGGGAAGATCTCTACCAGTTCCCAGAAGAAATCCACAGCGATTGCGTTGAGTTGGTCCATTTGAGGTTCTGTCTGTCCGGATTCGCAGGTTGTCGGGGCTTCAAATATACGTATCTACCTGCCAAAGAGCAAGGCGGACAGGTAGCGTTTGGGGTGTCAAATGCGCTTGTTGTGGCGTTGTCGCCACTCTGTGTAGAGAAAAGTGTGCTTTTCCCGCAACGCCTTCAAAAGCTGACTGAATGGGTACTCAAGCCCTGAAACACCTGTAAGGACTGGTGGTTAACGCTATTATCGAGGGGTGCTATTTTTGCGGTACGAAAATTGCTTCTGGTTCTCGGTCAGTTACATTGCATTGTGTTTGTCTTCACTCTAAAGGGGTAGCAAGAAAATGGAATTTCAACACACACTCAGCCGCGAAGTAGCATTGAAGGGTATCGGCCTTCACAGCGGCGAGAATGTTAATTTAGTGATAAAGCCTGCCAGATCGTGTACCGGCGTGATCTTTCGCAGGGTCGACGTGACCCCTGTGGTCGAGATACCCGCCAAGGTAAATATGGTGCTCGACACAAGGCTGGCTACCGTCATCGGCATAGGCGACGTTACCGTATCGACTGTAGAGCACTGCATGGCGGCGCTCTACGCTCTGGGCGTGGACAACGCCATAGTGGAAGTTGACGGCCCCGAAGTGCCGGTTCTGGACGGCAGCGCCGAGCCCTATGTAAAGGCTATCAACGCAGTGGGGCTCAAAAAACTCCGCGCTCCGCGAAAAATCCTGAAAATACTCAAGCCCTTACGCATCCAGGACGGCGACAAGTTCTCGATCCTTCGCCCCTCCAAGGGGTTCTCCATCACCTACTCGATCGACTTTGACGACGGTTTTCCCGGCGAACAGCACTACTACCTCAACATAACGCCCGACACCTTCACCCGGCAGCTTGCCCGCGCGCGCACCTTTGGTTTTGTGCGCGACGTCGAGATGCTTCGCTCCATAGGCAAGGCGAAGGGTGCCAGCATGGACAACGCCATCGCCCTGGAAGACGGCAAGGTGCTAAACCCCGAAGGGCTGCGCATGACAGACGAGATGGTGCGCCACAAGATGCTCGACGCCGTTGGCGATCTGGCGCTGTGCGGCTTCGCGATCAGGGGACACCTGATAGTCCACAAAGGCGGACACGAGCTGCACCGCAAGCTGGTGAGCGTGCTGCTGAGCCGCCCCGACGCCTGGACCCTGGAAGAGAACAAACCACCGGTAAAGCGCAAGACACTTGAGCTGCGTGCCCCGGCAGCGATGATGGTGGCACACGCGTAAGTAGCTAAGACAATTAAAACAAAAAGGGCCTGTTCATAGCGAACAGGCCCTTTTTTATTGCCCGGTGCCAGGTGGGGGCACTGCGGGTACGTCGTTGGAAAATGGTAACCTGGATAGATTCGGACAAGAGGGATTCTTGGTTTCGCCCTTGTTTTTAACTACTTTCCCGCCTTTGCTTGCGCCGGGGTCAACTAGTCTCTAAAATATAGCGATTGTCGTTGTTGTTTTACCGTGTAGGGATTGTTAGGAGACCTATGGGCTTTATGAGGGGCCGCTTGGCTGTTTTGTCTTTTTTGGCGCTGGCGTTGGTGGTTTGTCGGCCTTGCGCTTTTGCCGACGAGACTTCCAGGGCCAAGGTGGAGAATGTTCTGCTGCAACGCGGCGAGGACGGGGATATGCTCGTCGATTTTGCTGTGACCGGGACAATCGACAAGAAGCTGGTAGAGACCCTTGACAGCGGCCTGCCGGTGCGGCTCGTCTTCGAGATACGTGTTGTGCGCGCTGCCAAGTTCCTTATGGGCGGGGTTATTTCGTATAGCAAGTTTGAGCGTGTGCTGGAAAAAGACAACCTGAAGAACCGCTACCGCGTGACTATCGGCGACGATTATTCCGACTTTGGCTCCCTGGCCGAGGCGATGGCGATGATGGTCAACGTGACCGACATCTCGGTGGTTCAGCTCTCCGAGCTTTTGCCCGACGAGCGTTACCGCATGGAGATTGTGGTGAAGCTCGAAGAGTTCAGGCTTCCCTTCTTTCTTCATCGCGTGCTGCCCTTTCTTGGTTATTGGGACGTTACCACTCCGGTGAGTATCACTAACGTGCCCAAAGATTTCTCCCGTCAGCCATGATAGAGCAGGTTAAGGCCCACGCGGGTACTTCCCGGCGCTCGTTGAAGATAGCGCTGCGGGTGCTCTTTGTCGTCTGGCTGGCGCTGACGATTGTGCAGTGGCGGCTCTTTGACGTGGGGGGGTGGGCGTCGCCCACTGAGACCCTTGGCGTTTTCGCCCTGGTCAACATAAACATCATCATCCTCTTGCTGCTCGTCTTTCTCACGCTTCGCAACCTCGCCAAGATAATGTTCGAGCGCCGCCACGGGTTTTTGGGCTCGCGGTTAAAGACGAAGCTGGTGTTGGGCTTTCTGGCTACCACTGTCATCCCCACTATTATCCTCTTTTTAGCCAGCGCCGGGTTTCTGGCGCGCTCCATCGACGGCTGGTTCAGCACACAGATCAAGCTGGCTCTGGAAAATTCGATGCAGGTGGCGCGCACCTACTACGCCGGTGAAGAGGAGGCGACGATGCTGGCGGGGCGGGTTATCGCCGAGGGGCTGGCGCGCGGCAGTTACGGCACAGGGGGCCAAGGGGTGGCCGACGAGCTGGAGCGCAGCCTCGAACGCTTTAAGGTGGACCGCATTCACTATGCCCCGGTGGGTGCCAGGCCGCTGGAGGTGGGCCGTCCGCGAGTTGCGCGTCTTCCGGGGGCCGAGCGTAGCAGCGCCAGGCTCGCCGAGGCATTTAAGGGCGCGGAGTCAATTGAGCACATAGACGATAAGCTGGGCAGCTTTCTGCGCGCAGTGGTTCCCGTAAGGGCGGAACTCGAGGCGGCCATAGTGGGGGTGCTGCTTGTTGATCGCATAATGTCAAAGCGCCTTCTCAAGCAGCTGGAGCAGGTGGAGAAGGGCTTTGAAGAGAGCCGCCAGATGGAGCATCTGCGCGCCGTGATCAAGGCGAACTACATCGTGCCGCTTTTAATGGTGGCGCTCTTGATAATGTTTGCCGCCACCTGGTTCGGGCTCTATCTGGCGCGCTCGATCACCGAGCCGATAGCTGGATTGGCCGACGCTACCCAGCGCGTAGCCGGGGGCGATCTGGATTTCGAGCTTGAAGTGCCGAGCGGCGACGAGGTGGGGGTGCTCTTCGAGTCGTTTAACCTCATGACGCGCGACCTTCGCTCCAGCCGGTCCAAGGTGGACGCGGCGCAAGATACATTAAGGCTTGCCAATGCGCAGCTGGAGTCTTCGCGGCTCTATATGGAGGCGGTCTTCGACAATATCACCGCAGGGGTGGTGGGGACCGATTCCCAGGGGATGGTGACGACGATAAACTCGGCGGCTTCCGAGATGTTGGGGTTGGACGAGACTATTCTGGGCGAGCCCGCCAGCGATGTGTTGCCCGCCGAAGCCGTAGCAGCCATCGAACCCTCCGGTACCAGGCGTTTCGGGCGACGCGAGTCGTTGCGCAAACAGATCATCTTGCAGGTCGAGGGGATGCGGCGCACCGTGATGGTGCATACCACGACCCTTCGCGACCGCGAAGGCGAGGCGCTGGGGGTTGTCATCGTCTTTAACGATCTGACCGAGCTGGTCAAGGCAGAGCGCGCCCATGCTTGGCGCGAGGTGGCCCGCCGCATAGCCCACGAGATAAAAAATCCGCTGACCCCCATCCAGCTCTCCGCCCAACGGTTGCGCCGGCGCTATTCCGGGCTGCTCGAAGAGGCTGACGGCGAGGTGCTCGACGAGGCCACCTCTACCATCATCACCCAGGTGGACGGCCTAAAGCAGCTGGTCAACGAGTTTAGCCGCTTTGCCAAGATGCCGGAATCCAACCCCATCCCCTCCGACCTAAATGCCATCGCCGAAGAGGTGATCGGGCTCTACCGGCCTGCCCACCCCGAGATCAGCTTCGACGTGCATCTGGACGAATCGATCCCCACCGTTGAAGTAGACCCCGAGCAGATAAAAAGGGTGCTCGTCAACCTTATAGACAACGCGGTACATGTGTGCAAGGGCATGCCCCACGGACAGGTGGGTGTGGGCACACAATACGATTCGCACCGCCATCTGGCCCGGGTGGTAGTCTCCGACAACGGCGCAGGGCTTAGCCTCGTCGCGCGCGAAAAGCTCTTCGAGCCCTACTTCTCGACCAAAGAGGGTGGCACGGGGCTGGGGTTGGCCATCGTCAAGTCGATCGTCGCCGATCACAGGGGTTACGTGCGAGCGTTGGATAACAAACCACAGGGGACACGCATCGTCCTCGAACTGCCTTTACCCGGAGCGGAGAACTGATGAGCAGCCGAATCATGGTGGTGGACGACGAGGTCGCCATCCGCAGAAGCCTTGCGGGAATCCTCGAAGACGAAACATTTGAGGTCGTGCTTGCCGAGAGCGGAGAAGTGGCGCTGCAGATGGTGGAGGTGGAAGACCCCGATCTGGTGCTCCTGGACATCTGGCTGCCCGGCATTGACGGTTTGGAGACGCTAAAGAGGCTAAAAGAGCGCTTCCCCGCGCTCCCCGTGTTGATGATGAGCGGCCACGGCACCCTCCAGACCGCCGGAAAGGCGACAAAGCTGGGCGCGTTTGATTTTATTGAAAAGCCGCTAAACCTCGATAAAGTACTCCTGGACATCGAGCAGGCGCTAACGGCCTCGAAGCTGGTGGCCGAAAATACCTTCCTGCGCGGAAAAGTCGAGAGCTCTTACGAGATGATCGGCGACAGCGCCATAATGCAGGAGCTTCGCGAGCAGATACGCATCGTCGGCCCCACCAAGGCCTCGGTGCTGATAACCGGCGAAAACGGCACTGGCAAGGAATTGGTGGCACGCGCGACTCACGACGCCAGCAATGTGGTACAGGGGCCGTTTGTAGAGGTCAACTGCGCGGCGATCCCTGAAAACCTCATCGAGAGCGAACTCTTCGGTCACGAAAAGGGGGCGTTTACCGGCGCGGCGAGTCGTCGCAGGGGCAAGTTCGACCTGGCCGACGGCGGCACTCTGTTTCTCGACGAGATAGGCGACATGAGCCTGCCCACCCAGGCCAAGATACTGCGCGTGATTCAGGAGATGAGGTTTGAGCGCGTGGGGGGAGGGCGCACCTTCGAGGTCGACGTGCGCATAATCGCCGCCACCAACAAAGACCTTGAAGAGGAGATCGCCGAAGGGCGCTTTAGGGAAGACCTCTATTTCCGCCTCAACGTCATCCCCATCCACGTCTCGCCACTGCGAGAGCGCCGCGAAGACGTGGGGCAGCTGGCAAAGCACTTTGTGCGTATGTGCGGCGTAGAGTATGGGCGTGAATCCCTGAAGATCAATGACGAGGCGGTTGCGCTCCTCTCCGCCTATGATTGGCCCGGCAATATCCGCGAGCTTCGCAACGTGGTGGAGCGCATGGTTATCCTCTGCCGTGAAGATC
>CAXMSR010000065.1:0-7186 GCA_964195725.1 uncultured Kiloniellaceae bacterium
TGCCGTCCACAAAGGCCCAGAAGAACTCCACCAGTCCGCTGCCGCTGTCGCGCAGCTTGAGCGCAGCCTGGGCGTTTTGCACCGTCGAGCGTACCTTCAGGCGGTTGCGGATGATCCCCTTGTCACCCAGAAGGCTCGCGATCCTGGCCTCGTCGTAGCGGGCTATCTTCTCCATGTCGAAGTCGTCGAAGGCTCTGCGATAGCCCTCGCGGCGTTTTAAGATCGTAGCCCAGCTCAGCCCCGCCTGCGCGCCCTCCAGAATAAGGAACTCAAACATCTTTCGTTCGTCCAGAACCGGCACGCCCCACTCGCGATCATGGTAGTCGCGCATCGCCCCCGGCTCGTCTCCAAAGCATCTGATAGTCATCCGGCTCCTCTGCGGGGTCATTTGCTGAAGGCGCTCATCATCGCCTTTATAGAAGTGTTACCGCTGTAGCTGCCTTCGTCAACCTCGTCCGGTTATTTAGCAGGCACCAAACGCGGAAAGGTCACGAAGATGGAAAAGAGGAGGTTTATTTGTGTCGAGTGGCTCACCCTGAAACGCAATCACGGAAGGTGGTTGCCGGTGGTGAAGCGAAAGTGGAGGGGAAATAGCGGGGCGCAGGGGATTGCCACGTTCAGTCAGTGCGCTATGTTTTATATTAGCGATCCGCCGATCCAACTGGGATTGAGATATTACTTGGCGGATACGGCCCCCGGAAACTCCTCGTTTTCGGGGGCTTCTTTGAGTGGCTTAGGCGCTCAGCCGTCGTGAAAGCGCGCCGAGGCCTCGACAAGGGACAGCTCTTCGGCGTCCAGACATGTCACCAAGCTGTCCAGCGCGCCTTCGTGTATGCGCATACGTTCCAGAAGCTCCAGCACAAGCTCGTTACAACCGGCCAGTGCGCTGGCCCTTGAAGTAGGGCTGCCCCTTGAAGTTGCGCTGGCAAGGGCGGTCAGCCGCCAGGCAAGCTCAGGTGCCACCGCGCGGATAAAAGGTTCGAGTTGAAGGCTCAACTCCAACGGGCAAGAAGCCACGTCACCGCTGCGCGCCACTTTGCGCCAGCGGCGAAGGATAAACGCACGGGCCAGAAAGTGTTCCCTCCCGGTGCGGCGGCCAAGTGTTAGCTCGTCGGTTACGGGCAGATGGGGGAGGTGCTCTTTTAGCGCCTGCACAAAGAGGCCGCTCCCCCGCAGCAGCTCGTCATTATCTCCGCAGGTGTCGGTCTTGGGGGTATTTACCCGGATATTTGTGCCGCAGCTTGGAGAGCCGCTCTTGAGGACGAACCCCAACAGCTCGGAGTCGTCGAAGGTGGGGAGGCTGGCTTTTGCCCACGCCGAGAGTTGGTCGGTGTAATCGTCGCCGGTTTTCAGACCAAGTGCGCGCAAAGCGGTAACGTGTGGGTTGGCGCTCTCTATTTTAAAGAGCTCCACCGGTTCCCGTGGTGTCGGCAGCCCCGCTTGCGTCTCGGGGCAGAGCGAGACGAACTCTACCAGCCCGCCCCAACCGTTTTTGAGAAACGGGAACAGTTTGTGGCCGCCGTCGTAGCGCACCCTCTGGCCGAGCAGGCAGGCGCTCACCGCGAGTTTCATGGTAGCTGGGAAGCCTTTGTGGTCAGGGCGCGAGCCAGTTTGCGAGGTTCTCGGCCAGCTTCAGGTTGTTGTCGCCGATGAACTCATCCTGAAAAATGGCGTCGTCGCCAAAAACCGCTATCTTGCCCTTGCCCAGCCCCCCGACCACCACTACCGCATAGGCGTGCAGCGGCTCTGACGCCGGGTCTCTGATCTTGTCGCGGTTGATATCTATCCAGGCCTGCCTGGAGGTGATGCCGATCGACCTGGCGCTCTTGTCCAGATCCAGCAGCGCCCAGACGCCGTAGGCGTTAAAGTCGGCTATCCCGGCAAAGAGGGGATGCTCGCGCAGCGCCGAGACCTTGAAGTTCAGCGAATTTGTGCCGATGACGTTTTGGGTTTCATGGATGACGCCGTTTGCCGCCATTATCTTAAAGGCGCGCAAAAGCCCTGTGTAGGTGGGGGCGATGTGCAGCATCGCCGACACGTTTCCGCCGCCGCGCACAAACTCCACCACGGTATCCAGCTCTTCAGTGCTCAGGGGCGCGAAAGCTCCCGAGGTGACGAGCACGCTGACCCCCGAAAGGGAGGCGGGTGTCAGGGGCTCGGCGGTCGAGCGCACCGTGTAGCCCGCGCGCGCAAATGCGTCGGCCAGCTGCGACAGGTGGTAGCCGCCGCTCTCTTCGATGACGAACCGTTGCCCGTGTCCCTGATCGAAGAGAACCACTGGCCCCTGGGCGGCGAAAGTCGAAGGAAGCGAGAAAAGTGAAAATGCAAACGCGATAACTACAACCCTGAGTGAATACATTGAACTCCTCCTACGCAAATCCAGCAGAGAAACAAATTATGAATAAATGATAACCCTTCAGGGTCACTTTAGCAACTGCCCTTACAATTGAGGATAATCAGGACAGGCTGGCATTGCCAGAGCAGTAGAACGCTGCCTGCGCAGCAAAAAACACAGAAACTCCAAGCGCAATTCGGCACGCTGCCCGGACCTGAAGAGAGAGAAAGATCAGCTGGTAAATTTTTTTATGGTAGAATGCTTTCGATGCTTTACGCCTTCTCACATTAGCGGTTCGTTCACTTTTGGAGCAATGGGGGGCACGATGCGGGTTCTTGTAGCTGAAGACGACCGTGCTTGCCGTGAGCTTATCGCCGCTATGTTAAAAGGCTATGGTGAAACCGTAATGGTGGACGACGGTCAGGGGGCAATCGACAGCTTTATCGAGGCCCACAGGCTCGGCACGCCCTTTGGGTTGGTCTGCCTGGACATACGGATGCCCCGCAAAGACGGCACGGAAGTCTTGGGCGAGATTCGCCAATTTGAAAGGGACAATTCCTTGGAAAACTCAGGCCGCAGCGTGGTGCTCATGATCACCGGCCTGGCAAAATATGAAGATGTCAAAGCGGCTTTTAAGAAACGGTGTGACGGTTATGTTGTTAAACCCATTGAGATGAGACAACTACATGCGACCCTTTCATCACTCGGCATATCGAAGGCCAACGACTGACAACGATCTCTGCCACGCGAACGTCTCAAAAAAGCGTGGGGGTACACCTGCAAGGGCGCAAGGGGGCCACTCTGTTTTCGAGGGGTTCCTCGAGCGTGTGCGAGCTCCGCTGGCGGTGGCGCTGCTGGGGCTTTTTGTCCTTGCCTGCTCGTCCTCGCCAGACCCCCGTGAGTTTGTCCGGTCGGAGCCCGGCGGAAACGTAAATCTGACAATCGCCGCCGCAGCAGCTAACCACCCGCCCACCACGATCACCGTTACCATCGACGACGCCCTGGTGGCGTCGCAGCTTTTGGCGGCTCTCGCGCAAGCACCGAAACACTACCGCCTGAAGGTGTCGCCAGGCCACCACGAGATAACGGCCCGCGCAAATACCGGGCGCACCAAAGAGGTCTTCCCGATCTTCATCCAGGAAGATAGCCAGTGGCTGACGCTTACATATCTTTGCGACTGCAAAGGCGGTGGGCACACCGCCGGGGTTGCGCACTTTAGCCTTGAGCAGCCGCAGCCGCCAGCCACCGAGGTGCAGCAGCAGTAGCCGTTCGTGTGCCCAGCGGGGCGTTGCCGCGCTGCTTTACCGTGGCACCCCGGCTGTCGCGCCCGGCAGCGAGCCCCTTGCCATCCAGTGCTCCAGATAGCGTGATATTTGTCGGCAACCCCAACAGCAGCTGATTGAAACAGCGACAGGAAAGTCAATGTCGATAGATGAAATCGTAGCGTTAAAAGAGCGCATCGCCGAGCTCGAAACTGAGCAGGCAGAGAGCAAGGAGCGCCAGCTGGCGCTCCGGGATAAGGTCACACACTTTCGCATGATCTTTAAAGCGATCCCCGCCGCCGCCATAGTCACCAACACCGATCGGCTGATAACCATGGTAAACCCCGCCGCCGAGAGGGTCTTCGGCTACTCGCCCCAAGAGCTCTTGGGGCATACGACCGAGAAGCTCTACGTCTCCAGCGACGAGTACGAAGCGATGGGGCGCGCCAGGTTCAACAGCGCCGCCGCCGAGCAGCTCAAGCCCTACGAGAGCTATTACCGCAAAAAGAGCGGCGAGATCTTTCCCGGCGAGACGGTCGGCACCCCGCTCTTGATGGAAGACGGCAAGACGATCGGTTTTCTGGGGATAATAAACGACATCAGCGAGCGGGTTGAGCTGCGGCAGCTTGCCCGTGATGTGCACGAACAGCTTGAGCTGCGCATAAGAGAGGGCACCGCCGAGTTTCGCGCGCTCACCGATACGCTGTCGCACGACCTGAAAAACCCGATCATCGCAGTAAAGGGGTTTGCCAGCCTCTTGCAAAAAAGGCTCTCGGACAGCGGCGACAATAAATCCGTCGAATTTACAAACCGGATAGTCGATGCAGTCGACTGGGCGTATGAGCTCCTTAATGATCTGAAAGAGCTGTGCGGCTCTCGCGATGCCAAGCTGCGCATCACCGAAATAGACCTGAAACAGCTCGTACAAAAAGTAGTGTCGCTCGAACATGGCACTATTGAAGCCGAAGGGGTCGAGATAACGGTTGGGGCCGACATGCCGATGATCTATGCCGACGAACATCTTCTGCGCCGAGTGCTGGAGAACCTGATGGGCAACGCCCTGAAGTTCATGCCCAAAGAGCGCCCCTCGAAGATATCGATCCATGCTGAAGCCGGTGAAAACGATGTCACGATAGCTGTCAGGGACAGCGGTGACGGCATCGCCCCGGAAAATGTTAAAAAGATCTTCGCCCCCTTCTTTCGCCTTAACGAAGACGTGGACGGCATAGGCCTTGGCCTGGATATCACCAGGCGCTTTGTTGAGCTTCACGGTGGAAAAATATGGGCGGTACCCAACGATCAGCTGGAGGGTGCAAGCTTTAACTTCACCATCCCCCTTAGCCTTTCGGAGCATGCGCAAAAATAAAAATGAGAGCCGACGCCCCCCCCACAACCGCCCCATCGCCGACCAGCTACAGGTAGCCAGGCGATGCTTTTTTACCGGGTGGTGAAAACCACATTCTTGCTCGCAGCGCTAGTTGCAGCGCTCTTTGTAGCGAGCGACCTCTTTGTCGGCTCAAGGGGCGAACGTGCTTTCTACAACGATATAAAGGCCCTGCCCGTGACCGATGTGGCGCTTGTGTTGGGCACGGCAAAGTTCGCCGTCGGCGGACGCCCCAACCTCTTCTATATGCCAAGGCTCGAAGCTGCCGCCGAGCTCTACCTGGCAGGCAAAGTGCGCGGCATCGTCGTCTCCGGCGACAACGCCACCCGCAGCTACAACGAACCGCAGAGGATGAAACGAGACCTCGTCGCGCTGGGCGTGCCCCCGAAGCACATAACCTGCGACTACGCAGGGCTACGCACCCTGGACTCGGTTGTGCGCATGGCAAAGGTCTTTGGTACGGCGCGCTACACCATAGTCTCACAGCCGTTCCACGTCATGCGCGCCCTCTACCTGGCCGACGCCCACGGCCACGACGCCATCGGCTACGGCGCTCGCGATGTGCCTAGCAGCTATGGCACCAAGGTTCGTCTGCGCGAAACCCTGGCGCGCGCGATGGCGCTTGTTGACGTAAATTTTTTAAACCGGAAGCCCAAGTTCCTCGGCGACCCGGTGACCGTGGGGCTTAAACCCCCGGCTGCGCCGCCGGGCCAGTGACTGCAAAAAAGAAAGAGCGCCTCCTTGGGGAAGTGCTCTCTCTTTTGCTTGTAACGTCGATCGAAGGGACTATTTTGCGCCGTACTGATCGTCCAGAGAGCGGAAGAGGAAGGCGAAGTTGACGTAGACCGTAGTGTCGGTGGTGGTAAAATTGTTGTTGCCGCCAGAGCTATGCCAGCTGCCCCCGAAAACGCTTCTGCGTATCCCGGTGGAGACGCTGAAAGACTGGTTCTTGCCCATGTGCATGTTGAGCCCCATCACAGGGCCTATGCCGATGCCTATGCCGTCCAGATCCTTGGTTAAATTGCTGCCGTCGCCCCACCTGTAGAGAACCCGGACTTCGGGGCCGACCCAAAAGCGCAGCGTCTTGGTGCGGTAGGGCGAGAACCCCAGGATGTTGTCGATATGGAGCATGTGAGTCGCTTCGCTGGAGCTGATGTCGTCAAAATTTATGTCGGCATATTCGTAGCCCAGCTTCACGCGGTAGTTTATCAGCGCGTCGCGCGCGACGTTGGTGTCGAAGAGATACCCCAGGCCGAACACCGACTCTCTGGCGTCCCGGTCTACGTCGGAGCCGTTGTCCCCGTCCATTTCCCAGTCGCTTGAGCCAAAGCCCACCTGCCCGTAAAACCCCATGCCCGACGCCAGCGCCCCGCTCCATCCGAAGCCCAGCGCGAAAGCCAGCAGCAGTACAGTTTTAATCGTTTTTTTATAGATCATTATCGTCCATCTCCTCACCTGTGTTTGCAAAAGGCAACGGCACGGCGCCGACCCGCCTCAACGAGGCAGGATATGCCACCCCCTTCACAATAAGGTATCACAAGTTGTACGATTGGGAAGAGCCGGGGGGTGGGGCGCGGTAGTGGTGCAGCTAATCGCGGCGCGCTTTTGGGGGGGGTCTGTCGAAGAGGCTTGTCAGGGTGGTTTATATGTGAAAGGCGGGGCGCGCGCCGGCCCCGAAAGCCAGCGATGCTTAACGGGCTAGAAGGCATCTCTTTTGGGTAGCGTGATGACAAGGATGCCATTTTCAAGCACCGCTTGAGCCTCTTCGCCTGCGGCCGCTTCGGGAAGATTCACAACGCGAAGAAAGCGCCCCCTCTTGGTCTCGGCCAAGAGCTGCTTGCCGCCCTCCTGCGAAGCTTTTGTAGCACCCCAGCGCCCCTCCAGGACCAGATAGTCGGGCTCAATTGCGATCCGAAGCTCTGAAACGTCCATGCCGGGCACCTCTACTACCAGACGGTAGTGGGGCCCGTGATCTTCCAGGTCAATTGCGGGCTTTGGGCCGTGCGCGTCCTCGCCCCACTCATCCCCGGCGTGTTTGTCAACCGACGCGAGCCCTTTATAGCCGCCCAATACCGCCTCGCCCTGGGCGCCGTGCCATCTCATTGCAACCACCTGTTAAAACCTCCTGAAGATAAAAAGGAGGCGCAATGCTATCTTTTCTACCGGGGGAGTCAAGAACTCTTTTTAACCGGAGGTAAGGGGGCA
>CAXMSR010000066.1:0-7170 GCA_964195725.1 uncultured Kiloniellaceae bacterium
TCAAAGTGACCAACTTCGGTAAAAAAGACGCCGTAACCTTTGACCATTCCCTGCATGGCACCGATTGCGTTTCCTGTCACCACAACGAAGCCGACGGCAACTACAAATGTGGCGACTGCCACAAAGGCGACGCTGGCGATGCTCCCAAGTTCAAAGACGCCGCTCACAAAAAAGAAGTTGGCATCTGCTGGACCTGCCACAACAAGAAGAGCCCCACCGTTGTTAAAGCACTCAAGTGCAAAGACTGCCACAAAGGCTAAGTCTGACAAGCACTCAAGCAGCATAGCTTCATGACGGAGAGGGCGGCCTTACAGGTCGCCCTCTCTTTTTTTGAGCGCACCTTTACGCGCAGTAAAGCGCCCCGCGTGGGCTACAGCGCAAGGTGGAGCCGATTTGCCAGTTTTTAAAAACCAGTCCAGGCAGAGTGTGTATACAGATGAATGATCGTCCCGATATAGGCGGTTTGGATTTTTTCATAAACGATGTTAGCCCCAAAGTGCTGGCCCGGGAAAAGGCGAAGGCGCGTGAACTTCGCAACTCCCAGTGGTGGAAGCGTCGCCGTTCGACGGGCGAGTGCCACTATTGCGGCGACGAATTTCCCCCGCGCGAGCTGACGATGGACCACATAGTGCCCATTGCGCGCGGCGGCAAGACGGTGAAATCCAACGTGGTTCCCTGCTGCAAAGAGTGCAACAGCAAGAAAAAATACATGCTCCCCATCGAGTGGAGCGAATACATGGAGAGCCTTGGTCGCGACGACGAAGGCTAGCCTTGTAATTTTCAAAGACAGTGCAGTCGCTCCCGGCCCCGGGGCAGCTCAGACGCCTTGATGGAACTTTGTGCAAAGTCCACCTTAAAGTGTTATTATTCAGAGTATCTGCATTTACTCGGTAGTTGGTCTCGCCGGTCAAGCTGCGTAGATGTATTGCGCCTTTGTCGGCAGGGGGATCCCGGTGGAAAAACGTGATAAACGGCGCAAAAAAGTACGCCTCACGGTCTTCGCCGAGCCGGGGTCGATAAGAGCCTATACCGCTGATCTTGGTTATGGCGGCATATTCCTGGTCACGACGAAGGTGCACCAGCCGGGTTCGCGTATACGGCTGGTTGTTCGCGACTATGAGGGCAAAACTGCGCTGGGTGTAGGTGTCGTTCGCTGGTCAAAGCGTATCCCGCCGTCGCTCATCCGCGCCACCAAGGGCGGAATGGGCGTTGAGTTCACTTGGGTTTCGCCGGAACTTCAGGCGCTGGTAGACTCCATTATGGGGGGCTAGCCCCGTTGGTGGTGTCGGTGCTAACCGCAACAACTGTCGGATACGTACCCGCCCCGAGCGAACGCGAGAAAAAAAGAGCGCTACCCGAACGCGAGAAAAACACAGCGCTACCCGGGACGTGAAAAAACACAGCACTAGTAGGGAAGCGGAAAAACAGCATCATCCTGGAGGTATCACCTTGTTCAGACGTTTAGCAATAGTATTGGCGGCGCTTGTCATCGCGATTTGCGCTTATGGTTTCGACGGCGGCAAGACCGGGCGCATGTTCCACATGTTCGGCGACCCCTACCCGCGCGTAGTGCAGCAGGCGTTTGCCTGGATCGACCGCCAGTATGTCGAGCCCGCGAGGGCCAGCCCCGACAAACTGCTTGAGGGCGCGTTCAAGGGGTTGGAGACCCGCTTTCCCCCTGTGATAATCGACACCGACGACGGCTCGGGCTTCGCCCTGGTGCGGGTGGGCGAGGACTCCAAACAGGTCTCGCTGACGAGTGTCGAGAGCCTCTCTTCGGCAGCTACGGCGTTAAACGAAGTGCTGGTCTTTGTCGCCGAGAAGCTTGAAGGTGCCCACGAGGCTTCCGATGTCTACTACGCAGCGTTAAACGGCGCGGTAGCCGAGCTCGACCCCCACTCCAACGCGATCAACCCCAAGCAGTTCAAAGAGTTTATGATCAACACGCGCGGCAGCTTTGGCGGCATCGGCTTCGTCTTCGGCATCCGCGACGGCAACATGATAATCATCACCCCCATAGAAGGCACACCCGCCGACAGGGGCGGGCTGAAAAGCGGCGACCGGATAATCCTCATCGACGGCGAGCCCACCATCAACATGCCCACCGACGTGGCGGCCTCCAAGATGAGGGGCGACCCCGCTACCAAGGTCACCCTGACGATCGAGCGCGACGGCTGGTCAGAGCCCAGGCCGCTGACCTTCACCCGCGAGATCATCCATGTGGTGAGTGTGCAGGAGTACATGCTGGAGGGCTCAGATATGCCCCCGGTGCTGATGGTCAAAGTTAAGAACTTCCAGAAGGACACCGCCGCCCAGCTAAAGAGCGCGATCACAAAGGCCGAGGCCGCGTACCCCGATCTGGCAGGCGTCATCGTTGACATGCGCAACAACCCCGGCGGGCTGCTCGATCAGGCCATAACCATCTCCGACGCTTTCCTGGAGAGCGGCACCATCGTCTCGACCAAGGGACGCGGCGGCCAGGCGACCGAGCGATCGGAAGCTGTCGCCGACAAGCCCTACACCGATAAGCCCCTGATCGTCCTCATCAATCAGGGCAGCGCCTCGGCATCCGAGATCGTCGCCGGCGCGCTGCGGCCCGACAGGGCGCTCTTGATAGGCACCAAGACCTTCGGCAAGGGGTCGGTGCAAAAGCTCTTTCGCCTGCCCGACGAGGGCGCGTTGAAGCTCACCGTCGCCCAGTACCTCACGGCGAACGATATCTCCATCCAGTCGATAGGCATCCAGCCCCACATCCTCACCTACGCGGCGGCTGTAAAAGAGGGTCGCGTGCGCATCGGGCCGCCCCCCTCCCACACCGCCGAGGTCGATCTTGAGAATGCATTCACCGATTGGGGCAATGCTTCGCAAAAGCCGTGGAAAGAGGTGCAGTACTTCGCCCCCCCAACGGCTGCCGCCGCAACTCATGGTGAAGGTGCCGAAGGCGGTGAAGGCGACGAAGCGGCTAAAACAGCGCCGCGAAAGAGCTTTGACGAGCTGACCACGGCCGAGAAGATTGAGCGCCTGAGCGAAGACTTCCCCGTGGCTCTGGCGCGCAAGGTGTTGGCTAACATCCCCGTCGCCCAGCGCAACACCGCGAGGAGAAAAGAGCTCTTCGTGGCCGCTGAAAAAGCCCTGGTCGATGTGCGCAAAACCGAGCAGGAAGAACTCGGCAAATCGCTCTCCGAGCTTGGTGTGGACTGGAGCGACGGCGACACCTCTCTGAAGGGGCTTGTCGTGACATTAACGCCCAACCTCAGGCTTGAGGCGGGCGAGAAGGGGCAGCTGGAGGTCACCGTCAGAAACAACGGCGACAAACCCGTCTTTCGCGTCTGGGGCCGCAGTGATTCCGACAACCCCTTTCTGAAGAACATTGATTTTACCTTTGGCCGTATCGATCCCGGTGAAGAGCGAAGCTGGACTGCCGAGATCAAAGCGCCCAAGTCATCGTTGTCGCGCTGGGACCCCGTGAAGGTCGAGCTGCATGCGGGCGACGAGGTGCTCACCAGCGCCGAGAGCGGCGCCATCGCGCGCGCCTCGGTGAAACCCGCGTTCTCCTACGCCTACACCGTAAACGACGTCAACGACAAGACGCCGGCGCTCTCGGGCAACGGCATCATCGACCTTGGCGACCGGGTGGAGCTGGCCCTTGAGGTGACCAACCACGGCGAGGGCGTGAGCAACGCTACCGAAGTGAATATCCGTGGAGAAGGCGCCCAGCGCATCCTGCTGGACGCCGCGCGTCATCGCCTGGAAGAGTTCAAGGCGGGCGAGACCCGCAAGGCCCCGATGTCTTTTTCTTTCGAGCAGGCTGCCGACGACAATTCACTCACGGTGGTGGTCAACATCACCGACTCCGACTACGCAGTGGGGCTTAGCGACACCCTGAAGTTCGGGGTTGGAAAGAGCTACGTAAAGAGCTCGCGCCGCCAGCCGCCCACGCTGTCGATAACCAAAATGCCTCCGCTGCGAACCCCCGACGAGCGTATTCTGCTCTCGGTAGAGGTGACCGACGACGAACAGGTCAAAGAGCTCTACGTTTACCTGGACGGCAAGAAGGTTTATTACAGCCACAACGCCGACGGCGACCGATCGCTCAACGCCGAGTTCTCGGTGGATCTTCAGGAAGGCTCGAATTTCCTGTCGATTGCGGCTTCCGACCAGAACGACGTGATTGCACGCAAGTCGTTCTTCATCTACAAGGCCGACAGTGGCGAAGAACTGGCGATTATGAGCGCCCGACCCGCTGACGCCTCATCCAACTAGACAGTATTAAGCTCATTTACACACATAAAGGCATGTCTTAAAAGTGAACAGTGAAACTCAGATCACCCACTCAGGGTTTATCAGCCTTCTGGGCCGCCCCAACGTGGGCAAATCAACTCTGCTGAACCGTCTGCTCGGCGAAAAGCTGGTGATAACCTCGCCAAAGCCCCAGACCACGCGCAACCGGATAACCGGCGTGCTCAACCACGGCGAGTGCCAGCTTATCTTCTTCGACACTCCCGGAGTACACGAGAGCGAAAAGTTGATCAACCGCTACATGACGCGCCAGGCGCTCTCGACGTTGGGCGATGTAGAGTGCGCGGTGCTTATCGTTGACGCCAAGACGGGTGTGAGCGAGGGCGATCGTGAGCTGGCCGCGAAGCTGTGCGCTACCGACGTCCCGGTGGTGCTGGCGGTCAACAAGATCGATCAGGCCAATTACCGGAAGGCCGATTTTGCCGACATCGCAAAGTTCAATGCCGTCATCGAGATCAGCGCGCTAACGGGGACGGGCGTAAATGAGCTGCTCGACAAGCTCACCTCGCTCATGCCCGAGGGGCCCGAGTATTACCCCGACGATGTTCTGACCGACCGTCCCGAGCGCTTTATCGCCCAAGAGTACATACGCGAGAAGGTCTTCTCCAGCACCGGCGAAGAGATCCCCTACAGCGTGGCCGTTACCGTTGACAACTGGGAAGACAAGCCGGAAAAAAACCTCGCGGTCATCCACGCCACCATCCACGTAGAGCGCAAGAGCCAGAAGGGCATCATCATCGGTGCAGGCGGCAAATTGATCAAGAAGATCGGCCAGCTCGCTCGCCAAGACCTCGAAAAGCTCTTGGGATGCAGAGTGTTTCTCGACCTGCACGTCGGTGTTGAACACAACTGGACAAAAGACCCCCAGCAGCTACGCCGCTTCGGCTATATGGAGGAGAAATGAGCCTCGTTGCCATAGTAGGCCGCCCCAACGTGGGCAAGTCAACGCTCTTTAACCGTCTGGCAGGGCGGCGGGTAGCGATAGTGGAAGACGTGCCGGGTGTAACGCGCGACCGCAACTACGCCGAGATCGAGCTGGAAGATTGCCGCATGACCCTGGTGGACACCGGAGGCCTGGAGCCCCTGACGGGCGACGAGCTCCTCGGGTTCATGGCCGAACAAGTGGGCTACGCCGTATCAGAGGCCGACCTCGTCCTCTTCGTCACCGACGCCCACGAAGGGCTCTTGCCGGTGGACCACGACATCGCCGATTTTCTGCGTCGCCGCAAAAAAGACGTCATCGTGGTGGTCAATAAGGTAGACGGCCCCAACTGGGAGGCCAACGCCACCGAGTTCTACGGCCTCGGCTTCGAGCATCTGCTAACCATCAGCGCTGAACACAAGCGCGGCACCAGTGAGCTTATCGACGAGATAGTAGCGCGCGTCGAGCACATCGAACCCGTGCCGGAAGAAGAGGGGCTGATAAAGTTCGCCGTGCTTGGCAGGCCCAACACCGGAAAGTCCTCGCTCGTCAACAAAATGCTTGGGGCCGAGCGCGTCGTTGTTAGTCCCATAGCTGGCACCACCCGCGATTCTATTGACACCCGGCTTGAAGTAGACGGCAACCCCTACGTCATAATCGACACCGCAGGCATACGCCGCAAGAGTAAGGTAGACGAGGGCGTTGAACGCTACAGCGTGATAAAGGCGTTTCGCTCCATTAATCGCTCCCACATCTGCATCATCATGGCCGACGCCCAAGAGGGCGTGACCGACCAGGACCTTCGCATCCTCGACATGGCGCTAAGCGCCGGGCGCGCTACGATGATCTGTTTCAACAAGTGGGATCTGGTGGAAAAAGACGGCAAGACCTTCGACGAAAGGCGCAAAGAGCTGACCTTCCGTCTGGGGCCGCACCGCCATGTGCCGGTGCTCTCCATCTCGGCGCTCACCGGGCTGCGCGTCCATAAAATATTCGACATGATAAACACCCTTTTTGAGGAGTGGAACCGGCGCATCACCACCAGCCAGCTAAACGAATTCATCGAAGAGGCGCTGCGCCAAAACGCTCCGGCCATCGTCGGGCGAAAGCGCACCCGCATCTACTACGGCACCCAGGTAACCACGCGCCCGCCGTCATTCACCCTCTTCTCAAGCTACCCCGAGGGCATCACCGTGGCCTATCAGCGCTACCTGACAAACAGGCTGCGCGAGACCTTCGGCTTTGCAGGCGTTCCCGTCAGGCTCTTCCTTAGAAAACGAAAACGCGCCGCCGACGAAGAAAACAACTAGGAAACCGACGATGAGACGAGCAGGCGTAAGCGCAGACGAGATAAACGGACGTATTGAGCGGCTACAAAAGCGGCTGGTAGAACACTCGATAGGGTGGACGCTGCTGGTGCAGCTGGCTGATCGCTACTACTTCACCGGCACCGCGCAAAACGGCTTTGTCGCCATCCCCGCCCAGGGCGAGCCGCTCGTCTTCATCCGCAAAGACGTAGAGCGCGCGCGAGAAGAGTCGCCGCTAGCGATCATCCCGCTGGCCTCCATGCGCACCCTGGCCGCCGACATCGAAAAAAAATGGGGCTCCATGCCCGCGCCGATGGGGCTGGAGATGGACACCCTGCCCGCCGCCCAGTACCTTCGTTTCCAGAAAATGTTTGGCACCGGCGAGATCAAAGACGTCTCGCGCGCCATCATGCTGACCCGCGCCGTAAAATCCCCCTGGGAGCTAGAGGCGATAAAAAAGGCCGCCGAGATGGTGGCCCTGGCCGTCGTCAGAGTGCCGCAGGTGATGTACGCCGGTATGCGCGAGATCGAGCTGGCCGCCGCAGTGGAATTTGAAATGCGCAGCCAGGGTCACGGCGGCTTCACGCCGATGCGCGCCTTTAACCAGCGGTTGCACTACGGACACGTCTACGCCGGAGCCAC
>CAXMSR010000067.1:0-2852 GCA_964195725.1 uncultured Kiloniellaceae bacterium
AAGATACCCGCGCGTAAGCGCGAACAATGCAGTGCGGATATGGTCGCCCGTTATGGACGACGGCCATATTGTGGGCACGTTGGAGCAGCTGAGCTTCGGGGGCTTTCTCTGTAATACTTCGATCGCCTTCGAGCCGGGTCGTGTGCTCACCTTCAAGATCGAAGTCGGCGACAGAGAGCTCGTCACCGTGGGCGAGGTCGTCTACCGCAGGGTTAGCGACGATCAGATCTCTTACATGTGCGGTGTGCGCTTCGAGTACCTTTCCCACGGCGACCAGGAGCGGCTCAAAGCACTCATCGCCAGCGCTATGGACACCGCCGCCTGAAGGCGGACTTCCCACCTTAATTTGATCTTCGTCATTTGGATATTGGCGTATTGCGGTTACCTTTGTAACTGCTACGCTCATTTGATGGAGGATCGACATGGATTTTCAAGCCAACTGCCGCACTACCGCCATGGGCATCTTGCCCCACACCGACGTGGACAAGGCGCTGGAGATGGCGTTCTCGCTCGACATCCCCTTCTGGCCCCAGCTGCCCAAGCTCGACTATTACGAAGACATGTACGTCCAGGTCTCCGAGAACTTTCCCGGTGTGCTCATCGACGCGGAGAACCTGCGCATCGATTTTTCCACCGAACGCTTCATGGAAGAGCTGCCCGCCTTTATCGAAAGGATGGACGACCCCGAGCTCTACCGCCTCTCGCCGCGCTACTCGCAGGTCTACCACAAATTTCTTGAGCGCGATCTCTCCGGCTACGTCGCCATTCGCGGGCAGATGGAGGGCCCCGTCTCCTTCGGCTTTAGCGTAAAGGACGAGAACGACCGCCCCGTGCTCTACAACGACGAGGTGCGCGAGCTCCTGCTCGATTTTATGGCGCGCAAGGTCAACGTCATGTACGAAGAGCTGGCCGCCAAAAACCCCAACGCCTTCATGTTCATCGACGAGCCGGGGCTCGAATTTCTCTTCTCTGCCATGTCGGGCTACCCCGAGGGACGGGCCAGGGGGGATCTGGATCGCTTTTTTGCGGGCGTGAAGGGCAAGCGCGGCATCCACCTGTGCGGAAACCCCGACTGGGACTTTCTGCTGCGCACGCCGATGGATATCCTCTCGTTCAACGCTTTTGGGCGCGGCGACATGTTCGTCAACTATACAAGCTCGCTGAAAACCTTTTTGGAACGTGGCGGGGTGGTGGGGTGGGGGATCGTGCCCGCCAACTTCGAGGAGTTCAACGACTCCGAGCTCCAGGGGCTCGACGACCACCTGGAGAACCTCTGGGATACGCTGGAAAAAGAGGGGCTCTCGCGAGAAGAGCTATTGCCCCGAAGCCTCTTGTTACCCGCCACCTGTGCGCTGGTCAACCCGGACAAGGGCGAGACCGTCGAGCGCTGCTACGAGATGCTGCGCGAGCTGTCGTTTCGGGTTCGCAACCGCTACGGGCTTAAATAGGGACTGGTTTGCCTGAGTTTTTTACCTGAGCTATCTCTTCAGTTTGCTTGACCTGCCTGCGCTGTCCGCCTGTCGCAAGACAGGGCTTTGGCTTATGACCCCGAATTGGTTTAAGGTGTAGCGGTAACCTGCTCTACCCACTGTTTTTGGTCGCTCAAGGTCGGTCATCTTTTCCAGAGAGGTTCCATGGATATTTTTCAGCGCTCCGTTCATTCCAACGTAAAAAAGACCGACGACGAGCACTGGCTCGTCTCCACCGATCTTCTGGATTTGGAACACTCGATCCATCTGGAGCTCACCGTGCGCAGCACCGACGGTTTGATCGAGCGGGCGCGGGCGCAGATGAGCAAGGTGCCGTTTGACCGCTGCCTCGCAACTCGCCAGTCGATAGAGGCGCTGGAAGGGTTGGTGATAGAGCGGGGGGTGCTTACGGCTATTAATGCGAAGCTCAAAGGCCCGCGCAGCTGCGCGCATCTTCTGGAGTTGGCTATCGAAGCGGTGCGGCTGGTGGGCATGATGCGGCTTGGCCGCAAGGCGGGCTATCTGGGCAAGCGCGACGCCAGCATCCCCGAGGACGAACTGATAGAGGGCATAAAGCCGAAGCTCAAAAACTCCTGCATGGTCTTTGCCGACGGCGAGTGAGCGAGCCCTGTGCCCTGCCGCCTTGCTGGTCACCCGTGTAAAAAGGGGTATATTTACAGGGTGTGCTTATAAGGTAGCCTTGCTTCTTTCCAGCCACACTTGGCCCCTCTTTCGAAAGGGAGCAGTTTAAAATGAATACGTTGCCGCAGTTGTGGAAAAAATCGGGAGCGCCAACGCTCTGCGGTGCCGTTGCGCTTTTGACGCTACTCGCCTGTGTGTCGGGTGCCGCCGCCGCTCCCGCTGCAAAGGGCAAGGGAGTCCTCGGAGCGATACACGCCGAGCAGCGGGCCGGCAATATCGACGAGGGCCGCGCCGCGCTCTACCGCCTCTGGGCGGCCACCGACCACAAAAAACTCCCCGCGCACATCAGGCAACACCATCAGGCCGAGCGCGGCGCCGCGAATGAACCCAGCGAGATTCGTTGCGGCACACCGATACTCATAGACGTGCTCTCCAGGCTCGACCTCATGGACCCGCCCACCCGCAAGCTGGCCGAAGAGGCGCTGCCCGGCTTCTCGAAGCTCACGCCGCTAAAGAGGGTTTCCAGTTCCGCCGCCTCCGGCGCGGTAGCGAGCCTTGCAGCGGCAGCCAAAACCCGCCCGGTATTTTCCCTGCCCAACCGTTATGAAACGCCCAACTTCGTCTTCGGCTGGTTTAAGGGTCTGACCAACGAAGACGGCACATTGCCGTTGACGATCGATTCCGCCACCGGCGTCCCCAATGTAGTGTTGGCGTGGGCCAAATACTTCGAGCGTTCCTTTG
>CAXMSR010000067.1:2862-7099 GCA_964195725.1 uncultured Kiloniellaceae bacterium
ACCGCTGAATTGGGTTTTTCCGACGCCGAGCTTGGCGGCCTCAAGATCCCCGTGGCGCTCTCCAGCCCCGACGCGACCAGCGGATATGCCATTGGCGGTACAGAATACGGGCTCACTTCTCCAATCTTTCCACATGAGATAGTGGTGAACTACGACTATTCTTTCATCATCGATCATGGACTCCTCAATGAAGACCCCGACGGCTATCTGAGAGGCGCTATGAAGGTGACTGCGGCGCACGAGCTCTTGCACGTCTTTCACTTTCTCTATGCGCCTTTGGACTGGGACTACGTCAGCGGCTCGTGGTGGATGGAGGCCACCTCTACCTGGCTGGAGGACTACGCTTTCAGCCGTGTGAACGACTACGTTAATTACCTGCCAACCTGGTTTGCCAACCCTGAATGGTCGTTGGCTGTGCTACGCGGCACGACAGAGGGTTCTCCCTGGAAACTGGGCAGGCAGTATGGCGACGTGATCTTCGCCAAATACCTATCCGAGCACTTCACCGGGCCCTCTGCGATCATCGACAGCTGGGAGTTTATCCGCGACACCCCGACAGACAACGGCCCGCTGTTTGCGCTGGACTTTATCGCCGACAGCACCGTCGCCGGTTGGACCGCCGAAGACCTCTACCTGGGGTTTTCCGGGGCCAACGCCACGCTGGACTACGAGGACGGGGACAACTACCGGGCCAGGGTGGCTGACTATATAAGGAGCAGTGCTTCGCTCGCCATCGCCTCTTCAGCCGTTACGCTGCCCGAGTATCTTGGGGCCACCTACCTAAAGGACACCGTGACTAACGGCGGCGAGCAGCGTTTTTTCTACACTTCCACCAACGACAACACCGCCGACTGGGGGTTGGGGCTGGTTTATGTGCCTCTGGGTGCGGGCTACGATGTTGTACTCGCAAAAAGACACGCTGCCGTAACGAAAGTTATCCTCGCCGACGCGGCGGCGCTCGACACCCTCTATGGTGTGCCGTCATTTCTGGATGAGATAAAAACCGTCTCCTCTTACACCACGGGGCACGACGCCGGCGTAACATCACCCTTGGTGAACACCATCAGCCCCAACGCCATCGCCTTGGCCGCCACCCAAGTGACCACGGTAAACCCGATGACGATAAGGGTGGACTGGGATCCGGCAACCGACCCCGACGACGACATAGGCGGCTACATTGTCCAGTACCAGCCTGTAACCGGGCCAGTAACCGAGCCGATAACCGAGCCGGACTGGACGGACATCTCCGTAGTGGTCAGCCGCACCATCTACGGCGACAACAGCCAGGCGTGGCTGGGCGGCCTGGTGGGCGAAGCCGACTACTACGTGCGCGTCGCCGCCTATGACATCTTTGGAAACGTGGGAACCTTCTCCAACTCGCAGGCTCAGATCGCCGGGGTGGAGTGGGCATATCTTGACGACCCTGACAGCCCGTGGGGTATCCCCACGCCCCTCGCTAACCCGACCCCCGACCCTGTTTCTTCAAGTGGCGGCGGCGGTGGCGGTGGCGGCTGTTTTCTTGGAATGTTAGCGCCAACTGTTGAAATCTACGGCCTATAAGGGGTAAGTTAGCAGCGGTCTGAATCGGGGGCCGTTGCCGTTGAAGTCTTTTAATTGATTTTTCAGGGGATTTGTCCGCAATGCCGTTTCGACTCTTCCGGCCGCTAGTGATCGCCTTGGGCGCTTTTGCGCTCGTTTCAGCGGGTGGTGTCGCCTTTGGCGCCGGCATGGTGCGGTGGATCGATCCGCTGCCCGATTCTATCCTGTATAGCTCCATCGTCGAGGTCAGGGGCTACCTCCTGGAGCCTCCCCCCGAAGACCTGTACTCTCTGGTAAAACAGCCGGGAAGCATTCAACAGGCGACACCCCTGGATGTGGTGCTGATCGGCGGCAGGATTTTCGGTTTCGCCGCCGAGCTCTCGCCGGGCAGAAACGACCTGATCCTGGCGGGCGAGGTCATTTCAGTCTATTACCAGCCAGACGCCAGCGCTGCCGCTTCCGGGGCGCAGGGCTTTCGAGTTCCCTTCGAGAACCACGCCGCGCTTGATTGCATGGCGTGCCACGGCGTCTTCGACGGAGAGCTTACCCTCAACGCCGGGATGCCCGAGCTGTGCCTTGAGTGTCACGAGGTGGGCACCGAGTCGCTTCGAAGGGCAGCCCGGGACAACGAACACCTGCTGACGGTTACCCCCTTTTGCGTTGGCTGTCACACTCCCCATGTCTCTTTCGAGCCCTCGCTGATGAAGCGGGAGGGCGACAGCTGCACCACCTGCCACAAGGAGCTGCGGGGCAGATCGGGCCATGAGGCAAGTGTCGCCCAGCCCTGCGCGCTGTGCCACGACCCGCACCAGTCTTCCTACGACGCCATGTTAAAAGGCGACGACGTGGAAAAGCTCTGCCGCGAGTGCCACAAAGAGGTGTCCAGACCGATCGGCATGCGCTCTGTCCACCGCCCTGTGCGACGCGAGCCCTGCCTGACCTGCCATCTCGTCCACGACGCCGGGTTCGGCAAGCTCTTGGCAGAGGAGCAAAACACGCTGTGCACCCGGTGCCACGACGGGTCTACGGTCTATCTGCATTCAGACAAGCTGGAAGGTTGCAGCTCTTGTCACACCCCCCACGCTTCGAAGTTGCCCGGCCTCATGATAGAAGGAGCCGACCAGCCCTGCCGCGAGTGCCACGAAGAGCTGTGGGAGAGCGAGCTTCACGGCGAGGACGAGGGCAGGGGCAAGGGGTGCTTTCAGTGCCACCAGCCCCACCAGCCCTTCGAGGGGCAGGAGGTCGTAAAGACCTGCGGCGAATGCCATGCCAGAAACAGCGAGGCGCTGGCGTTCTTCCACACCAAGCTGCCGATGGAGGTCTTGGTGCAGTGCCTCTACTGCCACCAGATTCACGGGCCGGGGGTGGAGAAGGGGCTGCTCTACGGCGAGTCGCACTACCCCACCAAGAGGGGCGGCTGCCAGGTCTGCCACGAAGAGAGGGACGGCGAGGTAGAGATGCGCTACGAGGGCAGCCAGAACTGCGTGCGCTGCCACGGCGACACGGTGGGATCATCGGCGACGATGGAGATCGACAAGGTACACGCCCCCATTACCCAAGAGGACTGCACCGCCTGCCACAACCCCCATGTGCGCGACTTTGACAAGATGCTCTGGGACGAGCCGGAGAAGATCTGCCACTGGTGCCACGGGATCGTCATGAGCATGGGGCCCTACACCCACGGGGCGCTGGAAGAGGACGACTGCCGGGGGTGCCATGTGCCCCACTTTAGCCAGAACCGCCCCCTGCTAAAGCAAAAACAGCCCGAGCTCTGTCTGGAGTGCCACCCGGAAGTGCTGAAAAAAGGCTATGAAGACGACCCCATGCTGCACGGAGCGATTCGCACCGGCCACTGCGGGGGCTGCCACAACCCCCACACGGCGGCGGATCCAAAGCTCATCCGTGACAACTTTGATCGCACCTGTACGCGCTGTCACCCCGAGGTGCTGGCCGATGGCAACGGCACCCCCTGGAGCTACCTGCACGGGCCGGTGGCGGCGGGGCGCTGCACCCCTTGTCACGAGCTGACGCACAAGCACAAGAGAGCCCCCGGCGATCTGTTCATCGGGGTGTCGCCGCCGGAAAAAGTCTGCGAAAATTGCCACGAGGTGACCGACGAGCATATCCCCAAGCGCGACAAGGTGCGCCTTGGCCGCATCGACAACGGCTGCCTTGGCTGCCACAGCCCCCACGGCGCGTCAAACGGGCTGATGCTCAAGCGCTTATATTAGCCGGATTGGCCGCCTGCGCCCTTTTGCGCAGCCAGCCGTTTTTCTGTCGCAATTCTGCCGTAATTTGAGAGTTGCTAGCTAGTTAGATAGACAGCTAGACAGATAGACAGACAGATAGATGCAAGAACTCAGTCGGGCAGCTGCCTTTGCGCCTGGGCCAGCGCCGTCAGCGTAGCCAGGCGCCACACCAGCTCGGCGGCACGCACCGGGCCGTAGTGGAGCATCACGAGCGGCCCCAGGTAATCTCTGGCCGCGCCCTCCATGTCGAACTCGCCGTGAAGCCCGCGCGCCGCGCCCTCCACCGTAATGAGCGCCTTTATCAGGAGCGCATACTTGTGCGGCACCCGCACCCGGTGGCGGCGCACCGCTTTAAGTATGCCCCTTCCGATGCGCGCCAGCGAGGTCTGGGAGAGCGAGGGGCCGACGCCGTGGGCCAGCACCTGCCCAATTTCGTCGGCGAACGCTTC
>CAXMSR010000068.1:0-7093 GCA_964195725.1 uncultured Kiloniellaceae bacterium
AGACGCAGCGCGTGACGCCCGCCTTCGAAGGTGGCGTCGAGCCACGAGTCCACGATCTCGCTGGCGCAGTCGGCGTTGGCCGTGCGCCCGCCGAGGACGATGACGTTTGCGTTGTTGTGCTCTTTGGCCATGCGAGCGGTAAAGACGTCGGTCACCAGAGCTGCGCGTATGCCGGGCACCTTGTTAGCGGCGATGGACATGCCTATGCCCGTGCCGCAAACGAGGATTCCAGCCTGCGCTTCGCCCCTGGCTACCCGGCTCGCCAGATCGAGCGCGAAGTCGGGATAGTCCACTGATTCGGGCCCGGTGGTACCCAGGTCTATAACCTGAACCGAACGCCCTTCAAGGTGGGCTTTTAGCGCTTCTTTCGCTTCAAACCCACCGTGATCGCTTGCAATTGCTATCATAGACTTACTTTCTTAGAAACGTTTGAAGATAAGCGTGGCGTTGGTGCCGCCGAACCCAAAGGAGTTGGAGAGCACAGCACGGATGTCGCCTTCGCGAGCGGTGTTGGGCACATAATCCAGATCGCACTCGGGGTCGGGGGTCTCGTAGTTTATGGTGGGAGGCACGACTCCGCTGTGGATCGCGAGCACGGAAAAGAGCGCCTCAATCGCGCCAGCGCCGCCCAGACAGTGGCCGGTCATCGACTTGGTGGAAGATACCCAGGTCTTGTAGGCGTGATCACCCATGACTTTTTTGATCGCCAGGGTCTCGAAGTAGTCGTTAAAGCCGGTGGAGGTACCGTGGGCGTTGATGTAGTTTATCTCGTCGGGCGCCATCCCCGCGCCGCGAAGCGCCATCTTCATGCAACGCGAAGCGCCTTCGCCGTTCGGATCGGGAGCGGTGAGGTGGAAGGCATCGCAGGACGCGCCGTAACCTACCAGCTCGGCGTAGATCTTCGCGCCGCGCTTGCGGGCATGATCGAGGTCTTCCAGAATCAGGGTAGCTCCGCCTTCGCCCAGGACAAAGCCGTCACGGTTCTTGTCGAAGGGGCGGCTGGCGCGTTCGGGCTCGTCGTTTCTGGTGGAGAGCGCGCGAAGAGCGTTAAAGCCCGCTATCGCAAGGGGCGTTACGGTGCCCTCGACGCCGCCCGCTATCGCCACGTCGATGTCGCCGCGCTTAATGGCGTGCATCGCTTCGCCGATGGCGTGAGAACCTGTGGCGCAAGCCGAGACGGTGGAGAAGTTGGGGCCCTTGGCTCCGGTGAGGATCGCGACATAGCCGGGGGCCAGGTTGGCGATCGCCTTCAGGATAAAAAACGGGCTGACCCTGCGGGGGCCCGAATTTTCGAGGACCATCTTCTGCTTTTCGATCTCGGGCAGCCCACCAAGGCCCGCGCCGATGTAGACGCCTACTTTTTCCGCCTCGTCGTCAGTGATCTCAAAGTCGGCGTCGGCTAGCCCCATCTTGGCGCAAGCTACAGCGTACTGGACGAAGTAGTCCATCTTCTTGGCGTCTTTCATCTCCATATGGACGGAGGGGTCGAAGCCTGTAACCTCGGCGGCTATACGGGTCTTGTAGCCACCCGAAGCGTCGAATTTTGTGATGGGGCCAGCGCCGCTCACTCCGTTGATGCAATTTTCCCAGCTGGACTCCACATCGAGCCCCAAGGGTGTGACCGCCCCAATTCCTGTTACTACTACTCTTTTGTCGGACATGATGATCCTCCTGAACCCGCATTCAGCGGATTCACTTAGGGAGTGGAGTCGGGGTCCGGCTCCACTCCCTAAAATGTCAGCAAACTTTTTTGCGCTCGGAAAACACCACGGCCCACAACCCCCCGAGGGGGATTGGACGGGCCGCACCGAGCACTGACTTTTTAAAGCACTTTCTTTTCGATGCCCCGCCGTGGCAGAGCACCAGGAGGATTTAGTCTCCCATGTGTTTGGTGATGTAGCTTACTGCGTCGCCGACAGAGACGATCTTTTCAGCGTCTTCTTCAGGGATCTCCTGGTCGAACTCCTCTTCAAGAGCCATTACGAGCTCGACGATGTCGAGGCTGTCGGCGCCGAGGTCTTCCTGGAAAACTGCGCCCAGGGTGATTTTGTCGAGGTCGACGTGTAGCTGCTCAGCAATGATCTTCTTGACGGTTTCTTCGATGTTGGTGCTCATTTGTCCTCCTAGCTCGGTGTTGGTGTTGCTCGTTTTAGTAGTTTTAGTTCAGGTACATGCCGCCGTTTACGTGCAGCACTTGCCCCGTGATATACGAGGCGCTTTCAGAAGCCAGAAAGGCGACGGCCTGCGCAACGTCGCGGCCCGCCCCCAAACGTGCCAACGGTATGCGTTGGGTCATCGCGTCTTTCTGGGCATCGGTAAGTTCATCGGTCATAGCGGTGGCGATAAAGCCGGGGGCCACGCAGTTGAACCGAAGATTTTTTCCTGCATATTCAATGGCGAGCGAGCGGGTCATCCCCTCAAGCCCGGCCTTTGCGGCGCAGTAGTTTGGCTGGCCGGGGTTACCCGCCGCCGCCACTACGCTGGAGATGTTTATTACGCTGCCGCTGCGCGCCTTCATCATCGGACGCAAAACGGCTTTGGTGCAGGTAAAGGCACCGGTGAGGTTGGAGGCGATCACCGCGTCCCAGTCGGCAAGCTTCATGCGAAGCGCCAGATTGTCGCGGGTGATGCCGGCGTTGTTGACCCAGACGTCTATCTGGCCAAACTCTGCCATGATCGCCTTTACGGCCGCGCTCACCGAATCTGCGTCGGTGACGTCCAGGGCAAAGGCCGCCGCCCCGCCGATCTCGTCACAGGTCTTTTTGGCCGCGTCCAAGGAGCGTGCGGTTACCGCGACTTTAGCCCCCAGCTCGGCGAAATACGACGCCACATCGCGACCTATGCCACGGTTGGAGCCGGTTACCGCTACCACTCTACCTTTAAGGTCGTTCATCTACATTCCCTCTACAAAAGCCTTGAGGCTGTCGGGGTCTTCAATGTTGTTCATGCCAAGCCCACGGTCGATGCGGCGGGTGAGTCCGCTGAGCACTTTTCCGGGGCCGATCTCTACCAGTTTGTCCACGCCGAGGCCGACAATCGTTTTTATGCACCCCTGCCAGAGCACGGTGCCGCTTACCTGACGCACCAGGCGCACGGCAATCCCTTCAGCGTCGCTGTGCGCCAAGGCGTCGATGTTGGCGACTACAGGCGCCGACGGCGCGCTAAAGCTCACGCCTTTAAGCTCTTCAGCCAGCCTCTTGGCAGCAGGGTCCATGAGCGCGCAGTGGAACGGCGCGCTGACGTTTAGCGGTACAGTGCGCCTGGCACCTGCCTCTTTCGCCTGCTTGGCGACGAGCTCTACTACTTTGGCGCTGCCGGAGATGACCACCTGTCCGGGGCAGTTGTCGTTGGCCACCGCCGCCTGGCCTTCGTCGCCCGAAGCCTGCGCGCAGAGCTCGGCCAGCTGTGGGGCGTCAAGGCCCAGGATGGCGTACATCGCGCCCACGCCTACCGGCACAGCGTCCTGCATGAAGCGGCCACGCTTTTCTACGGTGCGCACGGCGTCTTCAAAATCCATCGCTCCGGCAGCCACCAGCGCGGAGTATTCTCCAAGAGAATGCCCTGCCACCGCCAGCGGTACTATATCGGTCTCGCTCTTTAACGCCGCCAGACAGGCCACCGACACGGTTAGGATCGCCGGCTGGGTGTTCCAGGTCAGCGTCAGCTCTTCGGAGGGGCCCTCGTAGATAAGTTGACTAAGAGGGCGGCCAAGGGCCTCGTCTGCGCGCGAGATTATCCGGGCAGCTTCTGGGTAAGCCTCGGCCATAGCCCGCCCCATCCCCACGTATTGGGAGCCCTGGCCGGGAAAAACTAATGCATATCCCATCGCTAGTTCCTGTTCGCAAGCCGCGCTAAAAAGCGGCCTCATTAAAAGCAAAATACAAGACTATCAATATACAAAGAGAATGTCGGGTGTGGCAAGTGATTCTTGCGCTGAATCACCAGCGCAAAACCACCCCGGCAGCCGAGGCCCCGGCACCGAAAGCGTCCATTAAAATGAGGTCGCCCTCTTTGATGCGACCCACATCCAGCGCTTCGCGCAGCGCAAGCGGTATGGACGCCGCAGAGGTGTTGCCGTATCTGTCTATGTTGACAAAGACTTTTTCCGGATCGAGCCCGAGCCTTTTGCCCACCGCGTCGATTATCCGCAGGTTGGCCTGGTGCGGGACGAAGAGGTCTATATCGTCTATTGTGAGCCCCGCCTCTTCCAGCGCTCCGTTGGCCATCGCCAAAAGTGTTCTGACGGCGACCTTGTAGACCTCGTTGCCCTCCATCCGGGTCTTGTTGAGCTTTTGCTCCAACCCTTCGGCGTCGATGGGCTGGCGCGTACCCCCGGCGGGCTGGTAGAGCATCTTCCAGGTGGAGCCGTCGGCCCCAAGGCAGCTCGAAAGCATTCCGCGTGACGTGTCATCGCTAAGCCCCACCACGGCAGCCCCTGCGCCGTCGCCAAAGAGCACGCAGCTGGCGCGATCATCCCAGTTTACCAGTCGGCTGGGCATCTCGGCTCCGAGCACGAGGATCTTCTCGTACTTGCCGGTGCGCAGAAACTGGTCGGCGATCGTCAGCGCGTAGAGAAAACCACTGCACGCGGCCTGGACATCGAAGGCTCCGCCCGTGGGCGCGCCGATCCGGTGCTGAACGATTGAGGCGAGTGAGGGGTAGATGAAATCAGGCGTCGTTGTGCCGACGATCACCATCTCGATTTCTGAAGGAGCTACCCCGGCGTGGTCGAGCGCTTGAAGCGCCGCCTTTTCGCAAAGATCGCTGGTACACATATCCTCGGGGCCGATGCGGCGCTCGCGGATGCCTGTGCGCCCTAGTATCCACTGATCGGTGGTATCGACCAGCTTCTCCAGGTCCCGGTTGGTTACAACATTTTCAGGTGCGGCCGAGCCAATACCCAGTATTGACGCGCCACCCAATCGTTGTGTGCACATGAGGGAGGTTTTTCCGTTCCCAAGACCAACCACCAACCGCTGTGGCGCTTATTCCTCGCGCTTGTGGGGGATGAGCTTGTCTTTGATGGTAGTCCAGAACTTACCCTCTTTTTTCGTCGCCCAATGGTGTATGTCGCTGTTCTCTTCGAGCAGCTGCATCATCTTGATGTTGATGTGCTTGTCCGCCAAGTCAGCGGCTAACTTTATGGCGTTTACCATGGCGGTGGCATCCGAAGAGCCGTGGCTGATTATGGCGACTCCGTTGATACCTAAAAGCGGTGCGCCGCCAACCTCGCGATAGTCAACGCGTTTTTTAAGTTCGGCGAATGCGCCACGCGCCAAGAGGTAGCCGAGTTTTCTAAGAAAAGTGGACTGTATCTCTTTGCGCAGGATCGCCGTGATCGCTTTCGCCACGCCCTCGGACGCCTTAAGAGCAATATTACCAGTAAAACCGTCGGTGACAACCACGTCAGTGTCGCCCGAGAAGATATCCCTACCCTCTACGTAGCCGAGGTAGTTCATGCTCATCTCGTCGAGCATGGCGTGGGCGGCGCGGGTAAGCTCGGTGCCCTTGGAGGACTCTTCGCCGTTGGCCAAAAGCCCCACGCGTGGATTGTCTATCTCCATAACGTAACGCGCGTAGACCTCTCCCATTACCGCAAATTGAACCAAGTGCAGCGGCTGGCAGTCTACGTTGGCCCCCACATCCAGCACCAGACTATGCCCGTCCATCGAGGGCATGAGGGTGGCGATTGCGGGGCGCTCTACTCCGGGCAGACGCCTTAGCACCATCATGGCTTTCGCCATGAAAGCGCCTGAGTTGCCGGCGCTGACCACCGCGTTGGCCTCGCCTGCTTTCGCAAGTTCGAGGGCGACGCGCATCGACGAGTCCTTTTTACGCCGAAAGGCGTTGGCCGGGCTCTCGTCCATCTCTACCGATTGGCTGGCGTGGTGTACCGATACGGGCAATCCTGCGATGTCGTGCTGGGCCGGGTGGTCGGCCAGCGCTTCCCGGGCGCCCACGAGGATAACATGGAGCCCGTAGCGACGTGCTGCCTCTACCGCGCCCGCAACTGTAGTAGCGGGAGCGTTGTCGCCCCCCATTGCGTCAACGGCTATGCGCATAGGTCAGCTCCGCCGGGACGTTTGCTACTCAACATCCTCTTTGATAGCGATGACTTCGCGGCCCTTGTAAGTGCCACAAGCGGCGCACGCACGGTGGGGAAGCTTGGTCTCTCCGCACTGAGGGCAGGTGTCAAGGTTGGGGGTGGTCATGGCATCGTGTGCACGACGCTTGTTACGACGGGTAATTGATATTTTTCGCTTAGGGACAGCCATTTCTGATCTCCTACTTATTTGTGTCGCCGCCTTAGCGGCTTATTGTCAGCGGCGATGGTAACAAAAAAACTACGTCTTGCCGATATATTTTCTCTTCTGCCGCCCCAAAGCGGACAGCGCTCTGTCTGCGGCAAAAGGCGGTGGTGTTAATGCGTGCGGCAGCGCACTAGCGTTTTGGCTTGAAGTTCGCCAGGGCGGCCAGCCGGGGGTCGACCTTTTTGGGGCCGCAGCTGCATTTATCTCTGTTCAGGTCTCGTCCGCAACCGGGGCACAGCCCCTTGCAGCTACTGCTGCACACCGGGTAGCCGGGCAGCGCCAGCACCAGCTGCTCGATGGCCAGCTGCTTTAGGTCGATGCGCTCGTTGTCGAATTTTTGCAATTCCAGCTCGCCGGTCGCGAGCTCTTTTTCTGCCTGTACCTGCTCTTCTTCTCTGGGGATGCCCACGCCGACAAGGCTGAACTCTGCCTCAAAGGGCTGCTCGAAGCTCTCCAGGCAGCGCACACAGCCAAACTCTGCCGCTGTCTTTAGAGAGCCCTCTATATAGACCTTACCGGAAAAACGCTTAAGCGTGACCTTGCACTCAAGGGGCCCGGTCAGGTGTTCGCGCTCACATCCGCGCTCTTTGAGCTCCGGGTTTAGCTCTCCCGGCTCAAGGTTGAGCGCGATGGTTCGCCCCGTTGAAGATATAGAGGTAAAATCAATTTGCATCTGTTGCAATCTTCCCGGCTCCGGGTAAACGCAGTACTATCCTGCGCAATACGCGCGACCGACGGGCACGTCACGCCGATCGAGGGGTACGTTAAGCGAACCGCACATT
>CAXMSR010000069.1:0-7092 GCA_964195725.1 uncultured Kiloniellaceae bacterium
AAATACAGTTGAGCATGCTGGTTTTACCAGCACCATTTGGCCCTATGATTGAAGTTATCAGGCCGGGCTCAATGGTAATGTCAACTCCGGTAAGGGCGTTGAGGCCACCAAAAGTAAGTGTGACGTCTGATACAATGAGTTTTTTCATATGAGTATCGATGTGAAATCCACGTTAAAGGTCAAAGTTCTCTCTAAAATATCAAAAACACTAGTTATGATATTGTAAATAGCTTTAAATCTATAGTGCTAAATATTCAACAGGCCGCTTCAACAGTCTGCAAGCTTTTTATGGTTGCCAACGCAAGCGGTAAAAGCATCTGTGTATTTGTAAGCCTAACAGTTGCTTGCTTTACCTTTACGACAACTACAATGGCGCTATTTTTCGTATCAATCATGGCGCCCCGGAAGCTCAAGTGCGCCAATCACTCGTTTGGGACACTGCGATTTGTGTATAACATCGTTAATAAAAATGCGTCAAACACTTTTTAGCTAATAACAAAAAGGGGGTTGGAAATAGTATTCAACGGGGGGATTATAGCGCAATAATATGATCTGTATATAGCTGTTATCGAAAGAAAAATCTAATCCCGAGCGCATTAGCAACGATTTATTAAAACATAGTTTGACATTGCTCGCACCAGCACGGAAAACACGTTCCGTAGAAAACCTATGTACCATAGGTAAATCACCTACGTAGCCCTGGGAGGGGCGCGCCCGTTTCCCCTGCGAGCCGCATTTGCCACAGGCAAAATGGTTTACGTTGACGGGAGGGATTTAAAGCGGCTATAAATCGGAAAGCGATAGGGAAGGAGCCCGTTATCTTGACCGCTTCGATAAGCGCCGCATCTCTGGATGCGTTGAAAAATGAAACTGCCCACATCACAGACGTCTCTGCCAGGGATGGTTTGCAGGCGTGCCCAGAGGTTTTGCGCGCCGACGAGCGCGCACAGTGGGTACGCGAGCTTCTGGCCGCAGGCATCGACGAGGTCGAGGCGGGCAGCTTCGTCCACCCGAAGCTGGTGCAGATGGCCGGGACAGCCGACGTGCTGGCGCTCTTTAGCGGGGAGGAGCTTTCGCGCAGCTGGGTGCTGGTGCCCAACATGAGGGGGCTTCACCTTGCCGCCGAAGCGGGAGCGCGTGGGGTGGTCTGCCTGCTCTCGGCCACCGAGACCCACAGCCGCGACAACCTGGGGCGCACCATAGAAGAGGTGATAACAGGCCTGCGCGAGCTCTATCTTGAGGCGGCAAGACTAGGTGTAAGGGCGCGCGCGTCGCTCTCTATGACGTGGATCGATCCGATAGAGGGCGAGGTGGACACAAGCGTCGCCCTTGAGCTGTGCAAGACCCTGGCCGGGATCGGCTTTGAGGAGCTGACCCTCTGCGACACCTATGGCGGAGCTTCGCCGCTAAAGGTTATGGAGCTTCTGGCGCGGCTCGCCCCCCATTACCCGGCCAACAGGGTAGGGCTGCACCTTCACGACACCTTCGGGACGGCGTCGGCAAACACGCTGGCGGGGCTGGTTATGGGAGTCCGCAAGTTCGAGACCTCCATCGCAGGGCTGGGCGGCTGCCCCTTCGCCCCCGGCGCGCGCGGCAATATGGACACGGCGCATCTCATCCATCTGCTGGAGGGGTTGGGGATGAAGACGGGCGTAGACGCGCGTGCGCTGGCTGGTGCCACCGCGAAGTGCCTGGCGCTCTTGGCGTCGAAGCGGGGCTAGGGTGGCAACAGGCGCTCTTGCCGCTATGATCGCAAGCCCGAAGTAAAGAGGGTGTGTAGCACCTTGAGCAAACTCAGGGTGTTTACTCTTTAGCTGCGTACTATATAGTTATCCGTATATAGAACTATAGCCGCTCCACCAATGAAAGGGACTCATGCGCAAAACCATCGGAATCCTTTTCGCCGCGCTGCTCGTCGTCGGCCTCGCTGGTTCAGCGCTGGCCAAACCCTCCAAAAAAGAGTGCAAAGACAGCTGCCGCGATCAGCACAAGCGCCTCGTCGATGTCTGCCGCATTCAACACGACCCGGTCATCCGGGGCCAGTGCCTCAAAGTCGCCGCAGCCAGGCTGAGCGGTTGTGAAAAGGCCTGCAACGATGCCGGCAAAGATTAGCCCCAGCAAAGATTAGCCCTGCCAAAGATTAGCCCCGGCAAAGATTAGCCCCGCAAGGACTGAGCCCGCCGCACCGCTGCATTTGTCCGTAGACTTTGACCGAGACTCTTTTAGGGGTTGCAGTTGCGGTTGCGGTTGCAGTTGCGGCTGCAGTTGTCGTTGGCATTGCGCTCGGAATCACACCCCCCGTCGCCAAAGGAACACACGGCGCGTTGCCCCTCTTTCATCTCGTGAGTCTGCTCAAGCTGGATGGTGGTGTGGGTGATGGTGAACTTGCCCTCCAACAGCGCTTCGAGCTCGCGCATCAGCGTTTGGTTGCCGGTGAAGTTGTCGGCGACCACCGCATGGCACGAGAGCGCCTCGACACCGCTGGCGATCGTCCAGATGTGAAGATCGTAGAGGCAGCAGACATCGGGGTGGGCCAGGATCGCCTGCTCTACTTCGCGGTATTCGATGTGAGGGGGCACTCCGAGAAGCAGGATGTGTACCGCTTCTCGCACCAGCCCCCACGAGCTCCAGAGGATGAGGGCGCAGAGCACGAGGCTTATGATCGGGTCTACTATAGTATAGCCGGTGGTCCAGATTATCAGCGCGGCGATTATCGCCCCCACCGACCCCAGGCAATCGGCCACCACATGAAGAAACGCCCCCTTCACGTTGATGTTGTCGTGGTGGTGCCCGTGAAGTAGCGAGATAGAGATGAGGTTTATCACCAGCCCGGCGGTGGCCACCGCCAACATCATCGGCGCGGCTACCTCCTGGGGCGCGCTCATGCGCTCGAACGCCTCGCGCAGGATCATCCCGACAATGACCCACAGCGCCAGTCCGTTAGCCAAGGCCGCCAGCACCTCGATGCGCCGGTAGCCGAAGGTCTTGGTCTCCGAGGGTGGCCGCTGCCCCGCTCGCAGCGCCCACAGGCTTAGCCCCAGAGCGCCTGCGTCGGTGAGCATGTGGCCCGCGTCGGACAAGAGCGCCAGAGAGTTGGAGACCCAGCCTCCCACAGCCTCTATCACCATGAACCCCGCCGTAATGGCGAAGCAGATCATCAGCCGCCGGCTAGAGTCACCATGAACTTCACCATGAACGTCACCATGCCGATTACCGCTGCCGTGGCCGTGTCCGTCGTGTCCGTTATGGGTGTCGTCGTGCGCCATACAACTATAATAACCCCTGCAGAGCACTTTTGGGAGGTGCGGAGCGAAAGTGTTTTTGCGCCCGTAACCCCGAAATTTCCGCATCCTCCTTTCCCCGAAGGTCAAAAGGTGGTAAAAGGCGAGGCGCAAGCTACACTTCGAAGATCGAGCGGCAAGCTGTTGCCGCAAGCAATCGATTAAAAACGGGAGCAGTTAAAGTGAGTGAAGTCAGAGTAAGGTTTCCCCCCAGCCCCACCGGCTATCTGCATATAGGCAGCGCGCGCACCGCGCTTTACAACTGGCTCTACGCCAAAAAATATGGCGGCAAGCTGGTGCTACGCATTGAGGACACCGACGCCGAGCGCTCGACCCAGGAGTCGATAGACGGCATCCTCGAAGGGATGAAGTGGCTGGGGCTCGACTGGGACGAAGGCCCCTATTTCCAGACGCAGTTCGACGCCGAACACAAGGCGGCCGCGCAAAAGCTGCTGGATTCGTCCGACGCCTACAAGTGCTTCTGCACCAAAGAGCTGTTGGACACCAAGCGAGAAGCCGCCCGCGAGGCCAAATCCGAATACGGCTACGATGGCACCTGCCGCAACCTCGCCGAAGATGAGCTCGCCGCCAAGGTTCAGAGCGGGCTTGAGTATGTGATCCGCTTTAAGACCCCAGAAGACGACGGCACCGTAGCCTTTGACGACGAGGTCTACGGCCACATCGAAAAAAAGCACAGCGAGCTGGAAGACTTCGTAATCGTGCGCTCCAACGGCAGCCCGCTCTACATGCTGTGCAACGTGGTGGACGACATTCGCGACCGCATCACCCATGTTATCCGTGGTGCCGACGGGCTGGGCAACACGCCGCGCCAGGTGCTGCTGTATAAGGCGCTGGGAGCGCCGCTGCCCGTCTTCGCCCACATGCCGCTGACACTCGATCACCAGAAGGCGAAGATCTCCAAGCGCAAACACGGCGAGATAGTGGCGGTGCATTTCTACCGCGACAAAGGCTTTATACCCTGGGCGCTCTGCAACTTTCTGGCGCTTTTGGGCTGGTCGCCCGGAGACGATCGCGAACTCTTCACCCGCGACGAGATGATCGAGGCGTTTACCCTTAAGCGCATCAACCGCTCAAACTCGATCTTCAACTACAAAAAAGACGACCCCAAGTTCTTCACCGACCCAAAGGCGCTCTCTGTTAACGCGCACTACATCCGCACGATGGCGCTTGACGAGCTGGGGGCGCTGGTAAAGCCCTTCCTTGAAAAGGCCGAGCTGTGGGACGCCGACTATGAGGGCGGTAAAAAAGAGTGGTACTTCTCCACCCTTGAGCTCATCCGCGAACGCTTCCATACCCTCAATGATTTTGCCGAAGCGGGCCGCGCCTACTTTGGCGAGGGCTTTGAGTTTGAAGAGCGTGCGCTTAAGAAGAACATCGTCAAAAATCCCCGGCTGCGAGAGTGGCTGCCGCTATTGGCCGAACGCTTCGAGGCGCTGGATGAGTTCAATCCGGAGACCGCCGAGGCCTGCGCGCGAGCACTCTGCGACGAGCTGGAGGTAAAGCCCGGCGTCATCATCAACGGCATGCGCACCGTCGTCACCGGCAGGCTGGCAGGCCCCTCGATGTTCGACGCCCTTATGGCGATCGGGCGCGAGCGCGTTACCATGCGCCTAAAAGAGGTCGAGAAGGTCTTTGCGCTGGCAGGTTAAGCCGATATAGCTGGAAATTAAAAAGCCCCACTCGCTGGCGAGTGGGGCTTTTTTGTGTCTAGTGTTCAAGAGCTTATAGGTGTGGTTTGGCTTTTGACGCCTCCATGCGGACGATGTAGGCCACGTCCCAGTTGTACTCTTCATTTTCGCCCAGTGCTTTTTGAACGGCGTCGGCCAAGCGCGCTTTTAGCTCGGCGCTTAGAAAGCCGAAGCGCGCCATCTTGCCCAGGGAACGAAACGCTTTGGAGCGCACACCCGCGTAGGGGTCGGCGATCATCTTCATCAGCTCATCAAAGAGCTCGGCCTTGGCGGCTTCGCCCATGAGGGCTGTGGGGACGTTTTCGCAGACTTTACCGAGCGCTCTGGCGGCGGTGTCGCGCACCTCTTTGTCGCTGTCCTTTAGCGCCTGGAAGAGGGCGGGAATGGTCTCAAGGGCTTTCGGGTCTTCTATCTTGCCCATGGCGTAGAGGGCGAAGGTTTTGGTCAGCCCATGCTCGGCACCGTTGAATGCGTCGATCAGGGGGGCGACGCTGATCGCACCCATCTTGCCCAGCACCGAAGCCAGACAGAAATCGACCTTCAGATCGCTCTCGTCCAGCCTGCCCAGCAATATCGGGATAACCTTCTCGCGCAGGCTGGCCAGCCAGTCTTCCGCTTTTTCCAGCGTAGACCGAAACTCGGGGTGGTCTAGCGTATCGACGTAAAACAAGCCCATAACAGCTTGCACCGCCTGATCGAACTCGGATTCTGAGAGCTCACCGCTCCTCTTTTCCAGTTCATCAAGCGCGCTTTGCGCCTTCGTTGCGTCTTCGCTTTGGAGTTGAAGAAGTAAACTATCCAGCATCCCTGCTCCTTTATGGCTGATATTCAGAGGTGGTGTAATAGGATAAGGATAGCCTGACCTTTGCAGTTTGGCGAGGAATTTACTGGTTGCTCCAAATGTAGAAGAGGCAAAAGTGGTTCTTCAGCCTCCGGCGACCGGGGGAAAAAGGCTAAGGGTGTCGCCTGGCTGGAGGAGCTGGTCGAGTCCGGCGTGGCGACCGTTGAGCAGAAGGATTCGGGGTTTGTCCTGCGGGATGCCGCAACAGGCCAGGGCGTCGGAAACTGTGGAGCCGTCCGGCAGCTCGATGACGCTCTTGCCCTCTTTGGTCTGCGCATACTGCCTGAGCCCGGCGAAGAGCTTTACGTTAACTGTCATTGCCCGTCTCCTCGGGGTGGTGCTGTCCGTGCTGCGCCATTTTATGGGCGACGCATATAGCTGAACGCCAACTGCGTCGGGGTGCCCCCTTTTGCAGCGAGCCTCCGATGGCATTACGATCTGTCCCTGCCCGGCGCTGTCGGTACTTGGCGTTCGCTCTACAGAAGCCCCCTGGCTGCCTTGGCAGCGGCTACAATATCATTGTACCCGAAACGCTGCACCGGTCGAGGGAAAAGAGAGGGAGGGACCGCCGCTTTTGGCGACGGCCCCTCGGTATAGCATTGAAGTGCCACAGGCCCGCTGTAGCCTAGTCGGCAAACGCCATGACGCTGTCCAACTCTTCGTCGGTGACGGTGAAGACCGTGTTGTGCGGCATTAGGGGCTCGGTGCGCATCCACGCGGGCAGCCGATCGTCGGCGCTGGTAAAGCCTGCGGATTTATTAAAGCTGCGCTCGATGCGAAGGACCGACTCGCCTAGGCCGGTTATGTCGTCGGCATCCAGGTTCAAGCCGTAGAAGGCGTTTATCATCTCGTAGATCGCCTCGAAGGCTTCCGGTTTGTCGAGTACGGCAAAAGCGACGAAGAGGCAGAGCCCGGCGGCGTCGATAGCCGCAGTGGCTATCTGCAAGTTGCGGGAGAGCTCAACCTGGCCTTCGGGCTTTAAGGGGTCGACAAAGCCGCCTACCTTCATGATGTTGGTGGCGATGGCGTACCCGGCGGTATGATCCGCGCCCTGGGGGGTGGTGGCGTAGGTGACGCCGATGCCCTGGATGGCGCGCGGATCGTAAGCGGGCATCGCCTGGCCCTTGACCACCGGCACCCGGTCAACACCGAAGCACTGGCCAGTTACCTTCGCGCCGCAGCCTAGGATGCGCCCCAGCGGCGTGCCGTTGCGCACCTCTTCGAGGAGCTTGAACACGCCCTGGGTGTCGCCAAAGGGGAG